>JAEUNN010000509.1 GCA_016791085.1 Rhodocyclaceae bacterium
CGCCCCCCAAGCGACTGGTGGGGCGGCTTGGCCCACTCTCAAGGAACTTTGTGTTTGAGGATATGACGATGAGTCAAGGAACTATCGTTCAGTGCATCGGCGCGGTTGTGGACATCCAGTTCCCGCGCAATTCCATGCCCAAGGTGTATGACGCCCTGGTGCTGGCCGAATCCGGCACCTCGTTTGCCGAACCGGGCCTGACGTTCGAAGTGCAGCAACAGCTCGGCGATGGTGTCGTGCGCACCATCGCGATGGGCTCGTCCGACGGCCTGCGCCGCGGCATGCCCGTGAATAACACCGGCAAGGGCATCGCCGTGCCGGTCGGCCCCGCCACGCTGGGCCGCATCATGGACGTGCTGGGCCGCCCGATCGACGAAGCCGGTCCCATCGGCACCGAGGAGCGTCGCGAACTGCACCAGCCGGCCCCGAAATTCGACGAACTGTCCCCGTCCGTGGAACTGCTCGAAACCGGCATCAAGGTTATCGACTTGATCTGCCCGTTCGCCAAAGGCGGTAAGGTCGGACTGTTCGGCGGCGCCGGCGTGGGCAAAACCGTCAACATGATGGAACTGATCAACAACATCGCCAAACAGCACTCCGGCCTGTCGGTATTCGCCGGCGTGGGTGAGCGTACCCGTGAAGGGAACGACTTCTACCACGAAATGAAAGATTCCAACGTGCTTGACAAGGTGGCGATGGTGTTCGGTCAGATGAACGAACCGCCGGGCAACCGCCTGCGCGTGGCGCTGACCGGCCTGACCATGGCCGAGCGCTTCCGCGACGAAGGCCGCGACATCCTGCTGTTCGTGGATAACATTTACCGTTACACCCTGGCCGGCACGGAAGTGTCCGCTCTGCTGGGCCGCATGCCTTCTGCCGTGGGTTATCAGCCTACGCTGGCCGAAGAAATGGGCCGCCTGCAAGAGCGCATCACCTCCACCAAGGTGGGCTCGATCACCTCCATCCAGGCCGTGTATGTGCCCGCGGATGACTTGACCGACCCCAGCCCGGCCACCACCTTCCTTCACCTCGACTCCACCGTCGTGTTGTCGCGTGACATCGCCGCGCTGGGCATCTACCCGGCCGTGGATCCGCTCGACTCCACCTCGCGCCAGCTCGATCCGCTGGTGGTGGGCGAAGACCACTACAACACCGCGCGCCAGGTGCAGGTAACGCTGCAGCGCTACAAGGAACTGCGCGACATCATCGCGATTCTGGGCATGGACGAACTGTCCGCGGAAGACAAACTGGCCGTTGCGCGCGCGCGCAAAATCCAGCGCTTCCTGTCCCAGCCCTTCCACGTCGCGGAAGTGTTCACCGGTTCTCCGGGCAAGTACGTCACGCTCAAGGACACCATCAAAGGCTTCAAGGCGATCGTGAGCGGCGAGTACGACCACCTGCCCGAACAGGCCTTTTACATGGTGGGCGGTATCGAAGAGGTCGTCGAGAAAGCCAAGACCATCCAGTAACGGCTTTGCGGCCGGAAGCGGCCGCAAAGTCCTGACCCAAATATCTGGAGATAGATCAAATGGCAATGACCGTACATGTCGATATCGTCAGCGCGGAAGAGCAAATCTTTTCCGGCTTGGCCGAATTCGTCGTGCTGCCGGGCGAAGCGGGCGAACTGGGCATATTGCCCGGCCACACCCCGCTGCTCACGCGTATCCGCCCCGGTGCGGTACGCGTGAAGCCGCAGAACCAGGCGGAAGAAGAACTGGTGTTCGTCGCCGGCGGCCTGCTCGAAGTGCAGCCCAGCCTCGTTACCGTGCTGGCCGATACGGCCATCCGCGGCAAGGACCTGGACGAAGCCAAGGCGATGGAAGCCAAGAAAAAAGCCGAAGAGTCGCTTTCAAACAAAACCGCAAGTATCGACTACGCCAAGGCGCAGGCCGAACTTGCCGAAGCCATCGCACAACTGGCAGCCATCCAGAAACTGCGCAAGCGCGGACACTGAGAGGCGCAGTGCGCACTTGAAAAGGCGGCTTAGGCCGCCTTTTTTCTTTTCCGGCCCCGCGCGTATTGCCCGACTTGTGAGCGTGTCGCGCAAGGCGGCGCGACAGGTGGAACAATCCTCGTCCTTGCCCGGTGGCTGCTCCTGGCGAGGGGGAGGCATTTGCATGGCTTCCTTGCTGGGGACCTTGCGCCACTATCACAATCTTGACGGGCGCCGTGCGGCCTGCACGCCCCGGCATTCCAGCCGACCTGCCCGCGCAGGGGGCTTTCGAGTGAAGGCCGTGGCGCCTGATCCTGTGGGCAATCCACTACCCCTCAGTTTTCTAAGCCGGGCGTAAGACTAATTGGTACCAGGCACTGGCGCTGACAGTGCCGCAGGCGGGCTGCACGGGATCGTGA
>JAEUNN010000072.1 GCA_016791085.1 Rhodocyclaceae bacterium
GCTCGCCTCGGCCTGCCTGCCGCTGCTGTTCCAGGCCGTGCAGATAGACGGCGAGTATTTCTGGGACGGCGGCTACATGGGCAATCCGGCGATCTTTCCGCTCATTTACCACTGCAGCAGTTGCGACGTGGTGATCGTGCACATCAATCCCATCGTGCGGCGCGGCTGCCCCACCGGCGCCGCGGAAATACTCGATCGCGTCAATGAACTGTCGTTCAATTCCTCGCTGATGCGCGAAATGCGCGCCATCGCCTTCGTCGGCAGTCTGCTCGACCAGGGCAAGGTCGCGCCGGGCGAATTGAAGCGCATGCTCATCCATTCCGTGCGTTCCGACGACGCCATGGCGGTGCTCGGCGTGGCATCCAAACTCAATACCGACTGGCAGTTCCTGAGCGATCTGTGCGATGCCGGGCGCGCCCAGGGGCAGAACTGGCTGGCGGAAAATTTCAATGCGCTGGGCAAACGTTCCAGCGTGGATGTGCGCGCCGAATTTCTCTGAGCCGCGCGCGCCCAGACGCACGCCGTACCCATGCCACAGTCAAACGCCTGGCGCCGGCGTGAAAATTTGCGCAATCCACGTGCCGCGGCGGCCCGCCGGGCTATGTGACTCTGGCCCGGCGGCGCGCTTTCGTGTGTAATTCTGTTCCATCCCGGCACGGAGCCGTTTCCGTGCCGAACAGACCAATTTTCATGCAGGGTTCCATGGATATCGAGCAATACATGCTGCAACTGGGCGCGCGTGCGCGCGCCGCGGCGCGCGAACTGGCCACCGCCAGCACGGGCGCCAAAAACGCCGCCCTGATGGCCATGGCGGCTGCCGTGCGGGCGCGCGCCCAGGTCATTCTGGACGCCAATTCGGCCGACCTGGCCGCGGCCCAAGCGACCGGACTGGACGACGCCATGCTGGATCGCCTCACGCTCAGCGCCAAGGGCGTCGAACAGATGGCGCTGGGCCTGGAACAAGTGGCTGCGCTGCCGGACCCGGTCGGCGAAATGGGCGAATTCAAGCGCCGTCCCAGCGGCATACTGGTCGGCAAAATGCGCGTGCCGCTGGGCGTGGTGGGCATCATTTACGAAGCGCGTCCCAACGTCACGGCGGATGCCGCGGCGCTGTGCCTCAAAAGCGGCAACGCGGCCATCCTGCGCGGCGGCTCGGAAGCCCTGCGCTCCAATCAGGCAGTCGCCGCCTGCGTGGCCGAAGGGCTGCGCAGCGCCGGGTTGCCGGCGGCCGCGGTACAGGTGCTGGAAACCACCGACCGCGCCGCGGTGGGCGTGCTGGTGGCCATGCCGCAATACGTGGACGTGATCGTGCCGCGCGGCGGCAAAGGTCTGATCGAGCGCATTTCGCGCGAGGCGCGGGTGCCGGTGATCAAGCACCTGGACGGCAATTGTCACGTCTATCTGGACGAATACGCCGACCCGGACAAGGCGCTGGCGATCGCCATCAACGCCAAAACCCAGCGCTACGGCACCTGCAACACCATGGAAACCCTGCTGGTGCATGCCGCCGTGGCGCCCGCGCTATTGCCCCGGCTGGCCGCCATCTACCTGGAAAAGGGCGTGGAACTGCGCGGCTGCCCGGCTGCCCGCGCGCTGGTGCCGCAAATGCGCGAGGCCACCGAAAGCGACTGGTATACCGAATACCTGGCGCCCATCCTGGCGGTACGCGTGCTGCCCGATCTGGCCGCGGCGATAGACCACATCGAAACCTATGGTTCGCACCATACCGACGCCATCGTGACGGAAAACCACACGCGCGCCATGCGCTTCATCGCCGCGGTGGATTCCGCCTCGGTCATGGTGAATGCCTCGACGCGCTTTGCCGACGGCTTTGAATACGGCCTGGGCGCGGAAATCGGCATTTCCACAGACAAGGTGCATGCGCGCGGCCCGGTCGGCCTGGAAGGCCTCACGAGCCAGAAATGGGTGGTGTTCGGCAACGGCGAGGTACGCGGCTAGGCTTTCCGGCGCGCCTCAGGCCGCTTCCACGAGCAGGCCCACGCGCGCCAGTTCCGCGAGCTTTTCCGGCAGGCGCGCGGCCAGCACGGCTTCCAGTTCGCCCACCGTCAGATTGGCCGGCAGCGACGGCGGCAAGGGCAAATTTTGCGCGCTCACCTTGGCGGCCAGCGCCGCGGCAATTTCCGCGACCGTGGCCTTGCCGTCCAACAGGCCGATCAAGGCGCGGCTCAGTGCATCTTCGATCTGCAACACCTGGCCGCGCGGCGTCGCCACCGCCGCGCCCTGCCCGACCTGCCAGCGGGCGTAGGCGCTCACGGCCGGACGTTCGGACACGACGCAGGCAATCGGCGTGCGGTCCAGTTCCAGTTCCGCCATGCCGGCGCTATAGAGCACCAGAAAAAACTGCGCCAGATCGGCTTGCGCTTCGACATCGGCGGCACCCGCAAAGCGCAGCGCGTCGGCAAACGGCAGGCGCGCCGGCGCCATTTGCGCCAGCAATTCCAGCAAATGCGCGCGCGCCGGGTCGGCCACCGTAATGCTGCCGCTCTTGCCGTCGCCAAAACTGCGCGCGCCGGCCGCGTCCGCCGGCCCGGCGGTGAGGCGCGCCGCCACCGACATGTCGCGCACCGCGGCCGCGAGCGGATGCGCGCTGACGGTACGCCCGGCATGCACCAGCAAAGTTTGACGGAAACGTCGCATGCGCGCGAAATCGGCATATTGTTCGCGCGCCACGCGATCGCCCGCAAGTTCCGCCACCTCGGCCGCGAATGCGGCGTTGAGCCAGATGCGCTCGGCGTCGGCGAAATGCGCCTCGTCCAGATAAGCCAGGCCGTGGCGCGCCGCGTGGGCGGCAAAATCCGCAAATAGCACCGGCGCGTTGATGTCGGCCAGCGCATCGTGATAGAGCCCGGACGCAGACATGTCCGCAAGGCGCCGGTACTCGCTTTCGAGCACGGCGCGCTCCGGTTCGCCGGCCGCCGACCAGCCCACCGCACGGCGCGCGAAATCCAGCGCGGCGGCCATGCGCCGGGCCGGATCGGCCACGCCGCGCACATGGAAACAGGCCATGTCTTCCAGCAGGCAGCGCAAATGGCCGCCCGGCAGCGTGTTATAACTTACGAAAGCCACGCCGTCCGCCGCCAGCCGCTCGGCGCACACCCTGAGGAGGGCATCCTGCACCGCCGGCGGCACCCAGGAATACACGCCATGCGCAATGATGTAATCGAACTCACCCCAGCCGGCGTCGATGGCGCACAGGTCGGCGGCGTGCAGTTCCAGCGCCAGGCCGGCGGCACGCGCGACGTCGCGGCCGCGGCGTATGCCGGATTCGGCCAGATCGACGCCGACCAGCTTCATTTGCGGAAATTCCGCCGCCAGCCAGATCAGGTGCTGGGCGTCGCCGCAACCCAGTTCGAGTACGCGCGCGCCCGCCAGATCGGGCGCGCGATGCCCGCGCAGCCAGGCGTGCGTGCGCATTCTGCGCGGGTGGGCCTGCGGCCTTGGGGAACCGCTGTATTCCTGCAGGTCATAGGGATTTTCGGCGCTCATCGCGACAGCCTCGGGTGACACGCCGAAATCGGCGAAAATGCCGATTCTAAACACAGGAGCCAAGCATGACCGGACAATTCGCTCCCATCGCAGCGCAGATCGGGCGCCTGCTGCGCCGGACCGCCCTGCTGTTCGCCTGTGCGCTAGGCCTCGGCGCCGGCGCGGCCGCCGCGGCTGAAGTGGCAGGCATCAAGTTCGCCGACAGTTCCCGACTGGCCGGCCATACCCTGCAACTGAATGGCGTGGGCGTGCGCAAGAAAGCCATTTTCAAGGTGTATGCCATGGGGCTCTATCTGCCCGCCAGAACCGACAACGGCGAAACCGCCATGGACATGCCCGGCCCCAAACGCGCCCTGCTGGTCACGTTGATGGGTCTGTCCGGCGAACAACTGGCCGATGCCGTGGTGCGCAGCATGAGTTCGCGCGTGAGCAAGGAAGAACTGGACAAGCTGTCGGCGCGCATGGAACAGTTTCGCAGCGACATCCTGCAGGTCAAGGACACCAAATCCGGCACCGCCATCACGCTCGACTACCTGCCTGAAAGCGGCACGCAACTGGTGGTAGCCGGTGCGCCGCAGGGCGGGCCCGTGCCCGGCGAGGATTTTTTCCGCGCCCTGCTCAATGTCTGGCTGGGTAAAAATGCAATCCAGAACGATCTTAAAGACGGCCTGCTCGGCAAGCCCTGAGGCCGTGCCGGCCACTGCGGTGCCGCACGCCACCCCCTATGCGGCCGTGCTGGCGGCGCCCGGCTTCTGCCTGGGGGTGCAGAGCCACGCCGGGCGCATCGTGGAAATTTGCTTCTTGCCGGCACAGGCCGAAATCGCCCCGCAAGATGGCGCGGCGGCCCTTGCGGTACAGCAGTTGGCGGCCTGGCTGGCCGACCCGGATTACCCTTTCGACCTGCCGCTGGCTGCCGCCGGCAGCCCCTTCCAGCGCCGCGTGTGGGCGGCCATTGCGGCGATTCCGCGCGGCACGACCGCCAGCTATGGCGAACTGGCCGCCGGCCTGGCAAGTTCGGCGCGCGCGGTGGGCGGTGCCTGCCGCGCCAACCCCTACCCCATCGTCGTGCCCTGCCACCGCGTCGTCGCCCGCAGCGCCGGATTCAACGGCGGGCTGGGCGGATTTGCCGGCCATACCGGCGGCCTGCTGCTGGACATCAAGCGCTGGCTGTTGCGCCACGAGGCGCCGCGCCGCCTGGATTTGCGTCCATGACCGCGGCGCAAGGTGAAGTATCCGCCCTGGTGGCGGAGTTCTGCGACGGCCTGTGGCTCGCCGACGGCCTGGCCGACAATACCCTCGCCGCCTACCGCAGCGATCTTGGCGCCGTCGAGCGCCATCTGGCCGGGCGCGGCGCCAGTCTGGCCGCGGCGGCGGATGCCGACCTGGCGGAATTTTTTGCCGCCTATCACGCTCACCACAAACCCGCCAGCCAGCGCCGGCTGTTCGCGAGCTTGCGCCGCTTCTACGGCTGGCTGATGCAACAGGGCCGCATCGCGCACGACCCCACGCTGCGCCTGGAAGCGCCCCCGGCGCCGCAACGCTTTCCGAAAACCCTGAGCGAAGCCGAGGTCGAAGCCCTGCTCGCGGCGCCCGACATCTGCGCGATTTACGGATTGCGCGACCGCGCCATGCTGGAAGTGCTGTACGCCAGCGGCTTGCGCGTGTCCGAACTGGTCGGCCTGAAGTTGTTCGACGTCGCGCAGGACGCCGGCGTCGTGCGCGTGCTGGGCAAAGGATCGAAAGAACGCCTCGTGCCGCTCGGCGAATACGCGCTCGAATGGCTGGCGCGTTACCTTGCCGAAGCGCGCCCGCAACTTGCCGCGGGGCGCATCGACGACGCCGTGTTCCTGACCCGTTTCGGCAGCGCCATGACGCGCCAGATGTTCTGGCAGATCGTCAAGCGCCACGCCCAGACTGCCGGCATCATGCCGCGCAGCCTGTCACCGCATACGCTGCGCCATGCGTTCGCAACGCATTTGCTCAATCACGGCGCGGATTTGCGGGTGGTGCAAATGCTGCTTGGGCATGCCGATATTTCCACCACGCAGATTTACACTCATGTGGCGCGCGAGCGCCTCAAGGCCCTGCATGCGCGCCACCATCCGCGCGGCTGACCCATAGGTCCCGGCGGCCCCGCCACACAACGAAAGAACAGCCCATGAGCGAGCATATTCCGGACACTCCCGCCACGCGCATGCTCAGACAGCACCGCATCGCGTTCTCGACCCATCTATACACCTACGAGGAGCACGGCGGCACCCGGGTATCCGCGCGCGAGCTCAATGTGGACGAGCACGCGGTCGTGAAAACCCTGGTCATGGAGGACGATAGCCACAAGCCGCTCATCGTGCTCATGCACGGCGACCGCAAGGTTGCAACCAAACAACTCGCCACCCAGATCGGCCGGCGCAAGGTCGAAGCCTGCAAACCCGAAGTGGCGCAAAAACACACCGGCTACATGGTGGGCGGAACCAGCCCGTTCGGCACGCGCAAGGCGCTGCCGGTATTCCTGCAGAAATCCATTCTCGATCTGCCGCTGGTCTATATCAACGGCGGCCGGCGCGGATTCCTGGTCGGCGTGCATGCGCACGACCTGATGCAGTTGCTGCACCCGGTGCTGGTGGACTGCGCCCAGGTCTGAGCCGGGGCCGGGTTCGTCGCCCAGCCATCGCGGACGGACGCATCCCGCACGCCCGCAGCGGCGCTTTGCAGGTTATATTTGACCAAACGCAAGTTCTTGCAACGACCTGCACTTATACTGCCGCCGATCGCATCTGCACCGGGCATTGGCCGCGGCGGCCGCACAGCCTGTCTGCCGGCAGCCGGTGCGTAAAACCCAGAATGTGGCTCACCTGGACCATGAAAGAATGTCCCTACGCCGTCGCCCTGACCAGCCCGCCGGGAAACGCAGCGAAGGCGGCCCAGGCCTGCCATAAACAACAACGTCGCATGCAGTTCCCGCCCGCCGCACGCGCAGCGCAGCGCCGCGGCCGGACCGCAAGCAGGAGGCGCACATGAAAGTTGCCGTCGCCGGAGCCGGCATAGGCGGCTTGAGCATTGCGCTCATGCTCCACGCGCGCGGCATGGAAGTCGAAATCTGGGAGGCCGCCGCGGACATCCGGCCGCTCGGCAGCGGACTCATGCTGATGCCCCAGGCCGTGCAGGAACTGACCGAACTGGGCGTGGGCGCGGAACTTGCCGGGCTGGGCGTGGATATCGCCGCCCTGTGCTATTTCAACCGTTACGGCCAGCAAATCTGGCGCGATCCGCGCGGCTTGAGCGCAGGTGGCATGGCGCCGCAATACGCCATCAATCGCGGTCCCCTGCAACTACTGCTGTACCGGCTGGCGCAGGCGCGCCTGGGCGCCCACGCGATACATTCCGGCCATGCTTTCGAGTCCTTTGAACCCGAAGATCGCGGCGTGTATATACGCCTGCGCAATCCGGTCACGCGCGCGCTGACCGAAACCAAGGCCGACGTGCTGATCGGCGCCGACGGCATTTTTTCCGCCGTGCGCAGCTTCATGTATCCGATCAAGGACGAATTGCGCTTTTCCGGGCGCATGCAGTGGCGCGGCGTGACCGAGTGCGAGCCGCTGCTGGATGGCAGCAGCGCAATCATGGCGGGCACGCGGCGGCAAAAATTTTCCTGCTTTCCGGTATCCGGGTGCGGCCGGCAGGATGGCCGCCAACTGCTGAGCTGGTCCGCCGAACTGCTTACCGGCGGCGCCATTCCGCCCAAGGCGGAGTGGAACCGGCGCGTGGACAAGTCCGCCCTGTTGCGCGCCTTCGCGGACTGGAAGTGGGACTGGCTGGACGTGCCGGCATTGATAGACGGCACGCCGGACGTGCTCGAATTTCCCGTGGTCGATCGCGATCCGCTGCCGCGCTGGTCGTTCGGCCCGGTCACGCTGCTGGGCGACGCGGCCCACCCCATATATCCCACCGGCAACAGCGGCGCCGCCCAGGCCATCCTCGACGCGCGTTACCTGGCGGACTGCCTGCAATCCTGTGCCGATCCGGTCGATGCGCTGCGCGAGTATGAAGCCGAACGCATACCGGATACCACGGCGCTATTGCTGCGCCACCGCATGTACGGTCCGGAACAGGTGCTGCACCTTGCCGAACAGCGCGCGCCGGGCGGCTTCGACGCCCGTCTGCAGGCGCCGGAACAAGACGAGTTGCAGCGCGCGACGCGGCGCTTCAAGGAAGTGGCGGGAATCTATCCGAAATCGAACCCGGCCAATTGAGGCGCGTTAGCGCGAGTTTGTGATGCGGGGAAACAACGCGCGCCGCGCCGGGGGCGGCTTGCAGGATGCGAGTGGGGTGAGCGCTCAGGCCGAGCCAAGCCGGCGCGAGTGGCGGCCGAAAGCCACCGGGCGGCCGTCCGGGCCATAGGAGCCGGCGCGGTCGGATGCCGCAACCAGAACCGCCAGTGCCTGCCGGTTGGTTTGCATCTGTTCGTCTATCAATTTGCCGTTGATGGCATTCACGTCGCGCGCCTCGCGCGCAAGTTGCAGAATTTCGTTCCAGGCTTCGCGCGCCGCGGCGCTGCCCTGGCGGGCCAGCCAGTTTTGCACGCCGGACTGGTCGGGATGCACGCCCAGACGGCTGAAAAACATTTGGCGCAAGCGCTCCATGGCGGCCAGATCGCCATACAGCTCGCCCTTTTGTTCGGCAAGCGCCGGTAGCTGGTCGGCGGCACGGCTTTTCAGCGCGCGCTGTTCCGCGTACAGCACCGTCGTGACCGCACGCAATGAACGGGCTTCTTGACCAAGCAGCTCGTCTATCGATTGCGCGCGGATGGGAGCACTCATGTTCAGCCTACCTGGGTGGACAACAGTTGTTGCGTGCTCGCGATCAGCCCGTCGGCCACCTTGTTGGCGTCCACCTTGAAAGAACCGTCGGCAATCGCGGCGCGAATTTTCTCGACCTTGCCGGTATCCACGACCGGTGCATTGGTGAGACTGGATTCGACCTCTTTGAGGCTGCTCGACAGCGGTGACAATGCAACCGTGGCACCCGGTGCGGCAGCATTCGAAACTTCGCCGGTTTTGGCGCTTGCTCCGGCACGTGGCGCAAC
>JAEUNN010000194.1 GCA_016791085.1 Rhodocyclaceae bacterium
GAGGCGGCGAACTTTCTGAACGTATCGCGGCCGTTCGTCATCAAGGAAATCGAAGAAGGCCGGCTGCCTCACCGCAAGGTGGGGTCGCATAGGCGAATCGCCTTCGAAGACCTGGTGGCCTACGCGCGCGAAATGCGCAAGTGCCAGGAGGGGGCGCTCGATCGCATGGCCGAGAACGCGCGCGAACTGGGGCTGGACTCAATGCCGTTAAGTTAAGCGCGCGCAAAACGCCGCTGATCCGAAATCCGCATTGAAAAAAGGAGCGACTGTGTCGCTGCGCGGCGACCTGGGGGGGCGGGCGTCTCGCCCGCCCCCCCAGGGAAAAACGCGCGTGTCGATTCGCCCTAACTTAACGGCATTGGGGGCAGGCCTTACGCCAGCCGCCCCTGTGGTAGGGCGGCGCGCCGGGGACGCCGCGCTACGGGAAGCACACCGTGCCGGAGTATTCCGACGACCCGCTCACGCCGACGAAAGTACCATTCGACATGATTGCGCCGGTGGCGCCGGCAAACCCGCCGGTGCCGCCCACGATGACCTGCAGATCGACGATTTCACCCTTGCCGGCCATGCGTATGGAGCCGGAGTTCTTGATCAGTATGGTGCCCGAGCGATTGCCCATGAAACCCGTGAGCGTCGTGTCGGAGCGGAACGCGACCACCCCCGTGAGCGGCGTATCGGCGGGGTCGGCGCTGAGCTGATTCACCGTGGTGGCGAAGGATGCGCGCAGGCTGCCGCTTACCTGGCCTTGCAGGCACAGGCCGACGGCCGAGCCGCAGGTCGGGGGGATCACGGCGTCTTCGGTGTAGTGGCCGGTTACCGGATAGCAGGATTGCGCGGCTGCTGCCGCAAGCGCGCAGGACATCATGGCCGCGCCGGCAAAAAACCTGAGGCCGGACTGGTGCCGGTGCGTATTGCATGATTGACGGTCCATGGTTTCGTTCCATCCCTGGGTTGGACATTCGGGGCCGACTAAATGGCTGTGCCACCAGCCCGGTCGGGTGCGCTGCGATGAAGATGCAAACAACATCGTAGCCCGCGCGACAGGCGCCCGCCGAAATAATTGATTGCCGGTCTGAGGAATTTATAACGCTGGCGCCGGCACGCGCGGTGGATCCGCGTCACGGCTGGCTTTGCGGCTTGCGACAGGCTTGCATTAGTGCGTTTTTAATGGACGCTTAAAGCAACTTCACGCGCTGGTCAATAGTCCGTTCGGGTAGTGGCGCGGGATTCGCGCCGGGGGGCGCGGCCCGCCGGGCGCGCGTGCGGCACGCGCTGGATAGCTGGCAAGGCCCGCCGCGCTGCCGGGCACCCGGGCGCCCGGCGTTCAAGGTGGCCGGCCTGGCGTCGGGCGGGCGCAGTGGTGGCGTGTTGTGCGCCCGGTGCGGCGCCGCGATAGTCGGCAGGCCCGGCTGGATCGCACCCGGGCGCTGCGCTGGGCTATTCTCCCCCATTCGCCCTGAGCCTGGCTAAGCGCGTTTGCATGCCACCGCGCCTCGCCCAGGCCGGGACGGCCGCGATGCGGGCCGGTGGCGCTTCAGGCCGCCGCCGCTGCCGGGCGCACGGCGGCTTCGCGTATGGGCAGGTTGCACAGTGCGGCGCCGATCGCGAGCACTATGTCGGCATACCACATCCAGGTGAAATCGCCCTGGTATGCGATGGCCAGTCCGCCCAGATAGGCGCCCAGAAAACCACCGATCTGGTGCGTCAGCAAGGTGAGCCCGAACAGCGTGCCCAGGTAGCGAACGCCGAACAGTTTGCCGACTATGGATGCGGTGGGCGGCACCGTGGCGAGCCAGGTAAATCCCAGGCCGGCCGCGAATACGTAGAAGGTCAGTGCGGTTTTCGGCGCCATCAGATAAAGCACCACCAGCAGCGCGCGCGAGGCGTACATGACGGCCAATATGTGCTTGCTGCGATAGCGCGCGATACAGCTGCCGGCGTACAGGCTGCCGGCGATATTGGCCAGACCTATGATGGCCAGCGACCAGCTCGCCACGTCGGGCGGCATGCCGCATAGCGCAACCTCGCCGGGCAGGTGCGTGACCAGAAATGCAATATGGAAGCCGCAGGTAAAAAATCCGGCGTGCAGCAGCAGGTATCCGGGATCCTGCATGGCTCTGGTGACCGCGGCACGCAGCGTTTCGCCGCCGGCCTGCGCGGCGGCCGGCGTGCTGCCGGGTGCGGTGAGCTTGCGTATGAGCGGCAGGCCGGCCAGCGATATGGCCGCCAGCGCCCACATGGCGTTGACCCAGCCCAGAGCCTGGATCAGCTTTTGCGCGACAGGCGCGAACACGAACTGGCCGAACGAACCGCCGGCATTGATCACGCCGGCCGCCGCGCCGCGCGCTTCGACCGGCAGACGGCGTGACGCCGCGCCTATCAATACCGAAAAGCTGGCTGCGCCGGAGCCCATGGTGGACACGATACCCAGCGCGAACAGCAAGCCGGTGCCGGATTGCAAAAACGGCGTGAGCGCATAACCGAGTGCGAGCAACAGCACGCCGCCCACCAGCACCTTGTCGGGGCCGTAGCGGTCCGCCAGCGCACCGGCGACGGGCTGTATGGC
>JAEUNN010000199.1 GCA_016791085.1 Rhodocyclaceae bacterium
ACATGTACTCGACCGCGTCGAAGCCGGCGCGGCGGGCAGCCTCGAAGCGATCCGGAAACGCCTGCTCGGTGAACAGGAAACTCAGGTTGGCAGAAAATTTGGGCACGAATGCGTCCTCGCTGCGTTGGTTGGCGCGTGCGCACGGGCCGCTACAGCGCGCCATGTGCATGGCTAGGGGCGCTGTGGCCAGTCGGGCGGCGCCGTCACCGCCGCGACGGCTAGCGTCGCGGTGCGCCCGAGCATCGACCGGGCGCTCAATGGTGCGGCTCTTGCTTGTTGTGTCGGAAGCATTCTACATCGCCGGAAGTCCGGCGACTGCTATGGATGTCGGGCAGAAGTAACGCCGGCCCGCGCGTGGTCCGGCCGCAGCACGCTGCGCGTGGAAGTCTGGCGGCGGGCTGCGCCCGCGGCTGAACTTGGAGCATGCGCCGAATGCCGCGCGCGGCGCTGTAGGCAGGTCATGGATTTGGTGCGGCAGGGGGGCGTGCAGGATCATGGCCGGTGCCGCGACACCGCTTGGGCGCGTGCCGGCCGGGCAGCGTGGGCGCGAGGCGCAGCCGGCACAGGGATGAACTGCATGTAAGCTGCGCCGCAATCACGGCCCGCCAGGGCATGTATGCCATGCCGGGCGTGGACGAGCGATCTTGGGCCCGGGCGCAAGGCTGCCCTGCACGACTTGGGCGTGCGGGCATACGGGCCGCCGGGCGCATGCACGGCAGGCCGGATTGTCAGGCGGACGGCGTGGCGGGCAGGTTCTGCCCGGACGGCCCGCGCCCCGTGCGCGCCGCCCGGGCCGCCCTCAGGCGGCCGCTACCAGATGCTTCAGTTCAACACCGGCAAGGGGTGCAGTTTGAGGTCGGTTGCAAGGACCGGACGCACTTCGACCGCTTCGCGCCGTGCCTGAGCTTTAGCTGCCGCGGCTTCGCGCGCCAGGGCCAGAGCGCGCGGCGAGGGCCCGTAGAACACGTGACGGCCGATCGTGAATTCGCGCCGCAATTTCCATCCCGGCGCTTCATGGGTGCCGTGGAAATACGTGATGCGCGGCATGACCGGCAGGTCGCCGGCCAGCACGGCCTGCGCGATTTCCATGGAAATTTCCCACGTCTGGCCCACCGGCATGGCCTTGTGTGCCAACACGTAACCCTCGCGGGTTTTGCGCAGAACGCGCTTCGCCCAGGGAAATTGCCCGGGCTTGGTAACTTCGGTACACACGTCGCTGCTGTTGTGCTCGACGCGGTTCATGACTACGGAGGCAACCGCGATTTTTCCTTCGCGGGGCTCACCACGCGCCTCGGCGTGTACGGTGAGCGCAAGACAAACTAAGGCCGAAACTACCATGACGGGGCTC
>JAEUNN010000264.1 GCA_016791085.1 Rhodocyclaceae bacterium
TTGCTCGCGCCTTGGCGCAACTGTTGAATGATCCTGCGTATTTCGAACATCTCGAACCTCCTGTTTGCCATCGCGTCTCCCCTGGGCAAAATGCCGCAGGGTACGCAATCAAGAAGTCCGAAACCTCCCCTTCACACCACCCACTGGATCCATTACGGCGCGAATTGCCTGGCTCCATTACCCCGCAACCCAAGTGGATCCATTACGCCGCAACTTCAGTGGATCCATTACGCCGCAACTTCACTGGCTCCATTACCCCGCCATCGATTTGGCTCTATATGGGCGCGAGATCACAACTTCCTGCCCCTGTAGACCTTCCGCGACCTCACCGACCTCAACGCCCAGGCGCGCCGCTGGGTCCTGGAGGAAGCCGGGACGCGCCGCCATGGCACCACCGGCGAGCTGCCGCTGGCCCGCTTCGCGCTGGAGCGGGCCAGCCTGCGGCCGTTGCCGGCGGTGGCGCCGGACCTGGGCGTCTGGGCCCAGGCCAGCGTCCATCCCGACTGCCACGTCCAGTTCGACCGGGCTTACTACTCGGTGCCCTTCGCCCTGGTCGGCCGCCGCCTATGGCTGAAGGCCAGCGACGGGATGGTCACGGTCTACGACGACTTCCGCCCGGTAGCCGCCCACGGCCGGGCCCAGCGGCCGGGGGAGCGGCGCACCCTGCGCGAGCACCTGCCGCCGGACGCCCGGGCCTTCTTCGCCCACGACCGCGCCTGGTGCGCGGAACAGGCCGGCCGCATCGGCCCGGCCTGCGTCGAGCTGGTGACGCGGCTACTCGCCGACCGCATCGTCGAGCGCCTGCGCGCCGCCCAGAACATCCTGCGCCTGGCCAAGACCTAGGCTCCGCCCCGCCTGGAGGCGGCCTGCGCCCGGGCGCTGGCCCACGACTCGCCTCATTACCGCACGGTGAAGACCATCCTCGCCGGCGGCCATGACCGCCAGGCTGCGGCGACGGCAACGGCCAGCGGCCCCCATTCCGGCCGCTTCGTGCGCGACGCGGCGAGCCTCCTTGCGGCCCCGGACACGGTGCAGTGAGTGTCGCCCGGCTTCCCAGGGCAGGGGCCGGCGAAGTGCCGCCCCCCGCCCTGGGCCAGCGTCTCGCCCGCGGCCGGGCGTCAAGGCTGCGCTGCGCCGGGCGTCGCCCGGCCTTGACCCCCGGCCGCGGGCCGTCCCGTGTGACGCCAGCGGTTACACCGTAACGGATAGCGTCACCCCACCCCCACTTCAAAGGAGTCCTGCCATGCCCCAAACCGCGGCCCAACGACAAGCCGCCTACCGCGCCCGGCGCCATGACGGCGAAGGCGAGGTTCGCCTCAATGCCTGGATCGCCAGCCCGGCTCATTGCGCCCTGACGCGCCTGGCCCGCCACCACGGCCTGACCCGGCGTGCCCTGGTCGAGCGCCTGCTCCTCGCCGCCGATGACGCCATCCTGCGCACCCTGGACCTGGATACCCCGGCCTGGGACGCCTACTTCGGCGTGACGGCCTCACGCCCCTCGTTGCCCACCCACCCCTCCCCTTAAGGAGCAATCGATGAATCCTCTCCCCGAACTGGCCGCCAACCTGAAACAGCTGCGCCTCTCCGGCATCCTCGACTCGCTGGAAGCGCGCAACCGCCAGGCCATCGAAGGCAAACTGGCCTACACCGAGTTCCTGTCCTTGCTGATCCACGACGAGGTGGCCCGCCGCGAGCAGAAGAAGTTCGCCCTGCGCCTGCGCCGCGCCGCCTTCCGCGCCGGCAAGACCCTCGACGGCTTCGACTTCACCCGCCTGCCCAACCTCAACCGGGCCCTGGTGCATGACCTCGCCACCGGCCGCTACCTCGTCGAGAAGGCGCCGGTGGTGATCGTTGGCCCCTGCGGCACCGGCAAGTCGCACCTGGCCCAGGCGCTCGGCCATTGCGCGGTGCGCCAGGGCGTCGATGTGCTGTTCTCCACCCAGGCCCAGCTGTCGGCCAGCCTGACCGCCGCCCGCGCCGTCGGCACCTTCGAGCGGAAGCTCCAGAGCCTGGCGCGCGTGCCGCTGCTGGTGATCGACGACTTCGGCCTGAAACCGATGCGCCCGCCCGGCGACGAGGATTTCCACGACGATCGCCGAACGCTACGAGCAGGGGGCGACGATCGTTACCAGCAACCTCGACTTCCCAGAGTGGGACCAGGCCTTCCCGGCCAACCGGCTGTTGGCCGCCGCCACCCTCGACCGGCTGCGCCACAACGCCTATTGCCTGACCCTCGACGGTGCCTCTTACCGGGCACCGAAACTGGCCCCGGCAAGCGTCCGATCCACCCTGTCGCGGCCGACCTGAAACCGGTCGAAATCAGCCGGAGTGAAACTGGCGGTTCTTCGGTGAGTTTTCTTCACCAAGGAAAATATTGAAAGCTGTGTCTTCTTCGCTGTTTTTCTTTTCTTCGGTCTTCTTCCCACGTTGACCAGTTCCTCGGAGTAGCGCGTCAGTCAAGGCAATTCGTGGCCAAAGTGGCGTACAGGCGGAAGGGGACTGGCGGCACCTTGATTGCCAATCCTGCCGCCTCTCCGGCGCCATGATTCGCTCGAAAGTGCTGTCAAGGCCGACCAGTTCCTGGTCGGCCGTTTTGCACCGGTTTCGCGCCGGCGCCCACATCTGTCCCAGGACGTGCATGTGCACGCGCTGGTGGCCGGCGGCGGCCTCGCGCCTGACGGCGCTTTCGTGCGCGCTGGC
>JAEUNN010000296.1 GCA_016791085.1 Rhodocyclaceae bacterium
CCCATAAGCTTCGGTTTCCTGCATCACGTCGCGCAGGCGCAGCAATGAATCTGTCGGCATGGTGGCGTGGTAAGCAAAGCTGCCCGATTCGTAGGTTTCCATGATCTGCAGCCATTTTTTCAGGTCGCAGGCAAAGCTCGAACTTTGCGTCGCATCGATGCGGGTGCGCGCGCGTTCGGACAGCATGACGAGCGCACAGCAGGGCGAACCGCTCCAGCCTTTTTGCGGCGCGCTGATGAGCACATCAACGGCGCACGCCTGCATGTCCACCCACATCGCGCCGGAGGCCACGCAGTCCAGCACGAACAGCCCATCCACCGCACGCATCGCGGAACCCACGGCGCGCAGGTAGTCGTCCGGCAATATCATGCCCGAGGCGGTTTCCACATGCGGCGCGAACAGCAGATCAGGCTTTTCACGCTCTATCGCAGCCAGCACTTCCGCCAGCGGAGCCGGTGCAAAGGCGGCCTGCGCGCCGGCCTCTACCGGCCGCGCCTTGAGCACCGTCGCGGAGGCGGGGATACTTCCCATTTCGAATATCTGGGTCCAGCGAAAACTGAACCACCCGTTGCGCAGCACCATGCATTTTTTGCCGCTCGCGAACTGGCGCGCCACGGCTTCCATGCCGAAAGTACCGCTGCCGGGAACGACTATTGCACTGTGCCCCTTATAGACGCGCTTGAGTATTTGGGAAATGTCCCGCATCGCGCCCCGGAAGCGCTGCGACATATGGTTGAGCGCGCGATCCGTATAGACGACGGAATAATCGAGCAATCCGTCGGGATCGACGTCGTTCAGTAATCCTGGCATACCTGTCTCCGAAGTTGTTCAAGCCTGGCGCGAGCCAATTGCGCACCAAAAGGAAACCGTAATGCTAACCCGCCCGCAACCTTGCCGTCGCGCGAATTTCTCACTATCCGGCGCTTGTCTCAACGATCCCGGGCATATGGCGCGCGCGCACGGGAAACATTGCCATCCTGGCAATCCGGGTCACCCGGTCAGGCCCACGCCTGCAAAGGCCCTGGCGCGACCGCATGCGCCTGCCCTGCCCGACCTCTCCATCAAACTCGGAAAAAATTCTTTGCCGGCCAGGTAAGTTCAACCCCCAACTGCCGGTCCATTCACGTTGGGGACCTGATGGCACGATTTTTCCCTGCGACAAATCCAATACCGGCTAGCATGCGTATATACGTTGCGGCGGAAGTCTGCAGTCAGGCACCCAGCAAGCTTTTCCGGACGGCGCGCCACCAAGGCGCAGTCCGGCAAGGCAGTGCGTGGCCCGGCACCGTGCCGCCGGTCACGTATGGTACGTAACCGCAAACCCCTGCAAGGAGATCGATATGTCACAAAAGCATGCCGGAATAGCCATTGCCACCGCCGCAGCCGCCATTTTCGCCGCCGGTGCAAGCTTGACTGCCCCCATCGCGCAGGCCGCGGACGCCAAGGTACATTGTGCCGGCATCAATTCCTGCAAAGGCACGTCCGAATGCAAGTCGGCCGGCAATTCGTGCAAGGGCCAGAATTCCTGCAAAGGCCAGGGCTGGGTCAGCAAAGCCAGCGCCAAGGAATGCACCGACGCCGGCGGGAAGGTCGTCAAATAAGCAGGATTAGCAGTTCCGGCCCCGCACGCGGGGCCGGTCCACTTTGCACCGGTACCATGCTTTGACCGCCACACAGCTTGGATTCGGCCTCGGCCTGCGCACGCCGCACTATGGCGACTTCATGAGCGCCGCGCAGCGCGTGGATTGGCTGGAAGTCATATCCGAAAACTATCTCGTGCCGGGGGGAAAGCCCCTGTTTTTTCTTGACCGCATACGCCGCGACTATCCCATGGTGATGCATGGCGTGTCGTTGTCGATCGGCAGCACCGATGCGCTCGACCACAGCTATCTCGAGCAATTGCGCACGCTTATCGAACGTGTCGAGCCGGCCTGGGTTTCCGATCACCTGTGCTGGACCGGCGTGGCCGGGCTGAACCTGCACGATCTCTGCCCGCTCCCTTACACCCGGTCCATGCTGGACCATCTGTGCGAGCGCGTGGACCAGGTACAACTTGCGCTCGGCCGCACCCTGGTGCTGGAGAACGTGTCCAGCTACGTAAGTTATTGCTGCGACGAAATGCCGGAATGGGAATTCATCGCGCAGTTATGCGCGCGCTCGGGCTGCGAACTGCTGCTGGACGTGAACAACGTCTATGTGAACAGCATCAACCACGGCTTTGACGCACGCACTTTCATCGACGCCATTCCGGCCGACCGTGTACGCCAGATTCACCTTGCCGGACACGAAGATCACGGCAAGTACATCATAGACACGCACGACCACCCGATTTGCGATGCGGTGTGGGAACTATATGCCCATACACTGCGCCGCATCGGCCACCGGCCCACCCTGATCGAACGCGACGATCATATTCCGCCGCTGCAGGAACTGGTCGCGGAACTCGACGCCGCGCGCGCGCTCGCGGCGGCCACGCTGAAGCGCGACTACGCAGCGGCATGAGTGCGCCGGCCGAACTGCAGCGTCAGTTTCAGGACGCCATCCTGCGCGACGATGTGCCCCCCGGTCTGTTCCACGGCGAGGGGCGGGACGAAGATGGCGGTTTCCGCATTTATCTGCATGCCTATCGCCAGCGCCTGATCGAGGGCTTGCGCGACAACTTTCCCGTGCTGGCGGCCGCCATGGGCGACGAAACGTTCCATGAACTGGCGCGCGCCTACATCGCAGAGCACCCGTCGCCGCACCGCTCGATACGCTGGTTCGGCGACCAACTGACGCAATGGCTGGTGCAAAACCCCGACTATCTTCCGCACCCGGCCCTGGCCGACGTGGCGCGCATGGATTGGGCGCTGCGCGGCGCTTTCGACGCGGCCGACGTCCTGCCGCTGCTGCCGCAGGACTTGTCCACGCTGGCGCCGGAAGCATGGCCGCAACAGCGTTTCCGGCTGCGCCCGTGCGTCGCCCTGGTGCGGATGGAATGGCAGATCGAGCCCATATGGCAGGCTTTGAGCGCAGATCCGCATGCCGCCACCGAGGCGCCCCCGGCCCTGCCGCATCATTTGCTGGTTTGGCGCACCGAACTGCATTGCCAGTGGCGCAGCCTGGAAGCGCCCGAGGCGGCGGCTCTGGCTTGTTTGGCCGGCGGCGGCAGCTTCGCGGACATTTGCGAACTGCTTGCAGCGAGCCAGCACGAAGAACCGGCCGCGGCCGCCGCGGGCCTGTTGCTTACCTGGATAACCCACGGCCTGCTGGCGCGTTGAACGCCGCGGGCGGCTGCGCAGGCGCTTGCGCGCCCCTCATCCTGACTGGCCAGCACGCGGACGGCATTTACGGCCGGCCCGGCTGCCCACCCTCGGCCGCAGCTTAGTCCGAACGGCCGCAACCGGGCACCCCACAGCCATCGCCACAAGCCGTTTCGGTGACGATATATCGTAATGTCGCACAAGGTGCGCGCCCCCCCCCCGCCGCATGCACGCGCTGCATTCCGCACTATGCTGAAAACAACTGACCCGCAGCGTGAGGTCCGACCACAACGAAGGGGAAACGCATGGATCGTCGAAAGTTCCTGCAGGCGGGCGCCGGCGGCTTCGCGCTGGCCGGCAGCGGACTGTTGTTGCCGCGCGCGCTCGCCGCGGCCGACTTGCCGTCGGGTGCGGTTAGTTCCGGCGTGCTGGAAGCTCTGACGGGCAAACAGCCGCTCATCAAGCGATCCTACCGGCCGCCGAATTTCGAAACGCCGGTCGAACACCTGGGCAGCGCGATCACGCCCAACGACCGCTTTTTCGTGCGCTGGCACCTGTCGACCATACCGGAAATTTCGGCCGCGAACTGGCGCCTCAAGGTGGGCGGTAATTCGGTCGAGCGCCCGTTTCAATTGAGTTTCGATCAACTGCGCAGCGACTTCGAGGCCGTGGAAATTACCGCCGTTTGCCAGTGCTCCGGCAACCGCCGCGGACTGTCCGATCCGCACGTACCCGGCGTGCAATGGGCTTACGGCGCGATGGGCAACGCGCGCTGGCGCGGCGCGCGCCTAAAGGACGTGCTCGCGCGTGCCGGGCTGAAAGCCGACGCACTGGAAGTTTCTTACGACGGCGCCGACAGCGGCGCGCTCGAAAAGACGCCGGATTTCATCAAGAGCCTGCCGATGTGGAAAGCGCTCGATGAAAACACGCTGATCGCTTATGCCATGAATGGCGAGCCTCTGCCGCACTGGAACGGCTATCCCGCGCGCATCGTCGTGCCGGGCTGGACCGCCACCTATTGGCTCAAACAGGTGGTCGCCATCAATGTCGAGCCGCGCCCGGAAAAAAACTTCTGGATGAGTACGGCTTACCGCATTCCCAAGGGCAAATTTCCGATTACCGACCGCTTCCTGTCGCAGGAGGGCGAAGCCAACACGCCGATCACCGAAATGGTGGTGAATTCGCTGATCACCAACGTCAAAACCAGTGCGCGCCTGCGCACCGGTCAGGCGCACAGCATACGCGGCGTGGCGTGGGACGGCGGCTATGGCATACGCAGCGTCGAAGTGTCGCTGGACGGCGGCAATAATTGGGCAACGGCGGAACTCGAAGCGGACCTGGGCCGCTTTTCATTCCGCACCTGGCAATATACCCACACGCCGGCCAAATCCGGCAAGCTCACGATCATGGCGCGCGCAACCAATCGTCAAGGCAGTTCGCAGACGCGCGAACTCATATTCAATCCGGCCGGCTATCACAATAATGTGATGGAGCGCCTCGAAGTCGACGTCCTTTGAGGAGAGCTTCCATGAAACCATGGGCAGGACTGGCGCTGTGCATTGCGCTCGGAACTACGCAATCCGCATTGGCCGGGGAAGGCGCAGTCAAACTGACCGAAGGCAACGGCCGCGAACTGGTGCAGGCAAACTGCGTGGCATGCCACAGCCTCGACTATATCGAAATGAATGCCCCGTTCCAGAAGCGCGCGGCCTGGCAAGCCACCGTAAACAAGATGATCAAGGTGATGGGCGCGACCATCCGCGACGAGGACGTGCCCGCGATGCTGGACTATCTGACGCGCCAGTACGGCGTGGACTAAAGCCCGCTGTGCCGCGACCTGCATGCCTCGATGTGAGGGACCACGGGTAAATGGACGCCGACACCGCGGCTCGCGGAACCGACGGCAAGTGCATTTGCGACGCTGCGCGCCCGGGCGCAGCGTCGGTTCAGCGCGCCCAGCGCAAACTTTCGAAATCCGCGAACTGCGCTTCCAGCAGCCACTGCCGGCGCGCCTTGTCGTTGCGGGCCAGGAAATCCGCGCAGGCTGCACGCGGACGCTCGGCACCCGGCCGATCGCGCGCGCAGGCCGGCGCGACCCGGCCATTGGCTCCCCACAATGCTTCGCCGGACAGAAAGCTGTAGCGCAGACTATTACGCGACAGGTCTTTAAGTTGCCGGTAAGTCAGTTTGTAAGTCAGCGCCGCGCGCTGGTATTCGTTGGACAGATCGATGCGCGACACGCCTTCGTCGTCGCTCGCCAGCAGCGCCGGAACGCCGGCCGTCAGATAGTCCGGAAACGGATGTTCGGCGCCCGCAACCCCCAGGATGACGTCATTGCTGGACAGACAGATTTCGACCGCCACGTCGCGCTTTTTCATGTCGGCCAGCAAGTCCGCGGCATTATCTTCGTTTAATACGTCGACACCGTGACCAATGCGCCGCGCGCCCGCCACCTGCACCGCCGCGCGGATATGAAAGCGCAGGTGTTCGGGCGGCACGAGGCCCAGCTTTAGTTCGCCCGCGTGCAGCGCCAGTGGAACTTCAGGATAAAGTTTTCCGAGAAATTGCAGCATGCGCATCTGCAAGCCATAATCGCGCAGCGCGACCGGATTGTCCTCCGGCGCGACCAGATTCAGGCCCACCACGCGCCGGTCCGCGCGCGCAAGTTCGAAGCCGTACAGAAATTGTGCGAACACCTGCATGGGCTGGAAGGTGCGTGTGGACTGCTGCAGATAGCGTCTTTCCACGGCGCAGCCGGCCTGCGGAGCGGCCCCCGCACAGCCCAGCAAATCCGCCACGCGCGCGTCCACGTCGTCCAGGTCCTTGCGTCCGGCAGCCACCGCATTGGCCATGCCGGCGGCCAGCAATTTGTCGCGCAGCGCGCCGAAATCGGCGTCGAACTCGATATCTTTCGCGAGATCGCGACCGCGCGAACCTCCCGCGGTCAGCATGATTTCGAGGTAAGTCACCTGCTGGCTTGCCGCGCGCGCGGCGATTTCGGCCACCTGATCGCCTTTGGAGCCACCGCGGAAGCGCGCGAACGCATCGAAAAACTGGTCATGCCCGGATTGCCCCGCAAATGCGAGATTGCGTACCGACATCGAATCCACCAGCGCGCCGTACAACTCGCCATCATTCTTGAGCGCGTCGGCAAGCATT
>JAEUNN010000366.1 GCA_016791085.1 Rhodocyclaceae bacterium
GCGCTGAAGCGCTCCGCGGGCGGCGGTGGCTTGAGTACCCAGTCTTCCATGGCCAGCATGCGTCCGGCCGTGAGCGCTACCTGTTGCGGCCAGATCGGATAGAGCGGATGCGCGGGCGTGGCGTCGAAGCGCAACGTGACGCTGCCGGCGGGCAGGCCGGTCAGCACGAAATTGCCGGCGGCGTCGGTGCGGGTTTCGGGGTTTTGTGCGGTGAGGCCCAGGTCGGCGCGTACGATGATGCCGGCGATCGGCGCGCCGCTGGCGTCGATGAAGCGGCCCGTGACGCCGGTCAGGCCTTCGGCCGGGCGCGGCAGCACGGTGAGCGAGGCGCTGGCCGTGCGCGCCGCGCTGCCGGCGCTGCTGGGGCCGGTGGCGGTCACACGCAGCGGGTAACGGCCGGGTGCGGCGGATTCGGCGGCGCCGAGCGTGAGCGTCGCGGTCTGGCTGGCGCTCAGGGCCGGCGTATCGAAGCGCGCGGCCACGCCGGCGGGAAGCCCCGTCAGCGCCAGTTGCATGGCGCCGGTGTAGGCGCGCGTGCCCTGGTTGGTCAGGCGCAGGGCGATGGCGGTGGTGGCGCCGGGGAGGACGGAAACTTCGGCCGGGCTGGCGGTGAGGCTCGCGTCCTGCGCGCGCAGCACGGTGAAGACCGGGCCGGTAGCCGAACGCCCGCCGGCCGTGACGGTAACGGGGCCGCTACCGGCGGTTTGCGGCACCAGCACGGTGATGCGGTCGGCCTGGGCGCTGATGATTTGCGCCGGGGTGCCGGTGAAGGCGACGCGGTTGGCGGCCGCGCTGTCGCCGAAGCGGGTTCCGCTGATGGTGACGGTCGCGCCGGCTTCGCCGGTGCTGGGGCTGATGGCGTCGATTTGCGGGCCGGGCGGTTCGGTGACGGTGAGGATGAGTACGTTGGAGGCGCGGCCGCTGCTCTCGAACACCTGCACCGAATAGGCACCCGGGTTCGGGATGGCCGCGGCGGGCAGCGAGGAAAAAAAGGGGCCGGGAAAAAAAGGGGGAAAAAAGGGGGCCAAGATCGATTAATTATCGCTTCCAGGCTGTCCGGGGTGCCGGACTGGCTGGGGTCGCGCACGTCCAGTTGCCGGCGGTAGGTGCCTGGGAGGTCGGCCAGGAAGCTCGGGGTGGGGCTTTGGGGGTCGTTGAGGGCGGCTTTGCTGCCCTTCGGTTTGCAGGTGAGGGTCCAGAAAATAAGTCGCGCCTAAAATAAGTCGAGCCTGGCCCCTTTTCGTGGACGAACAAAGCATCCCGAAAACCGGTCGTTGTCAATCTTACCTTCGCCCTGTCTGCCGCACGCGCCGTACTGCCGCAACTCCTCTCCCGCAAGCGGGCGCCAACCCAAATGGTTGAGCGACTTATTCTACTCATGGCACGGGTTGTCGAACAGATCCGCCCCGGCCGCCAATGCGAGCGCCCACGCCAAGCCGTCAAGCCTACCCGTCACAGAGCGTACAAGGCAACTCGCTGAACAGAGCGCGCCTTATCTTTACGGCATTGGGTCTGACCCCGGTATTTCCCGCGGTATTTCCCGTTCAGTCTTGAAACCCGTCTTCACGACCATCGAGCAAGGGCTCGTCATCCGCACCATGGGCACGCTCTCGGCCATCGATCTGCGTACGCTGCGGGAACGCATCGCCCAGGTCATCGGCTGACATCAAACAACGAAGGGCCGCAGCGCGGCCCGCCTTCTTAGCAGCTATCCGCCTGCAAAGGCGGATGGGGTAAGGCTTTACGGGTTATTCTGGGCCGTCTCTGAATGTCTTGCAGTCACTGACAAGACAATCATGCATGCCGTCGCACCGATTGACAGCAGCACCCCTTCATCGAAGAACCAGCTTAGCAGAGCGAGGGCAAGCCCCGAAATCTCCGCCGCCAATCGTACTGGCAGCCGTGGAATCACAGTCGCTAACCCGCCCCCCAATAGCGCAACCCCTATTGCAGGTATGAGGCTAGTACCTGCCAGCAACTTGAGCAGTACAAACCCCAGCATCGGCAGCCCGAGTGCAAGAAAGAGCGATGGGTGCGCATCAAGCAACCGTGGTACAACCATGCGCATTGCAGTATGCATGGCGAGTAGCGCAAGCGAACCGACAAATAGGATAGGCCCGGCAACCATCCACAGCA
This sequence comes from Rhodocyclaceae bacterium, assembly GCA_016791085.1. GTDB lineage: Bacteria > Pseudomonadota > Gammaproteobacteria > Burkholderiales > Rhodocyclaceae > JAEUNM01. The sequence goes on from JAEUNN010000366.1 coordinate 2,137, forward strand.
TCACCAGCACATTGCCGTAGCCGAATGCGGCGAGCGATAGTGCAACGCAGAAGACGGCCGCAACTAGCGCAAAGAGACGTGCCACGAGATCAAGAATCTTGCCCATGGGAAGCCTACCTGCCATCAAAGGGACCGAACATCCACGGCGGCATATCGGGAACGTCGATCAAGCCGCAGTAACGCCAGCAGAAAGGATGATCTTTCCCAAACCATGGGTCATCTTTCTGTGGCGGACAGCTTCCCCCTGTGTCTGGATACAAGTCCTTCAGACACTTGCGCACGCAGTTGATCTTTGGGGTGCTTCCTGAATTCTCGCAAATCGAACGGATGGCACTGCCGGCCGGATAGTGACTGCAATTACCACCACCGGGGCCAAAGTCTGAATCTGGCGGAACTCTTTGCGGCTTTGAAGTTGGACCTGGACCCCATCCGGGAATCCCAGGTCCGCCTCGCAACCCTTCCGGGTCCGTGTAACTGATTGGGTTGTCATTGACATAGGTGTATTTGTTTAAACCGGCAAGCACACCTAATGGATCCTCGCTAAAAAACATTTTTCCCACGGCATCAAAATACCTGGCCCGATCGTAATACAAGCCAGCGCTGTCATCGCTGTCTCGCCCCGTGTATTGCGTCGAATTATCACTGCCCTCCCCATGGGCTACCCCTTCGCCGTATGGCGAATACCCATACCGAGTCGCAACGCCGCGATCCCCCCGCGCCAGCGCGACAACGCTCCCGAGCGCATCAGTCAGGAACACCCGCACCTGCGCCCCGGCGGCGTGCGCGGCGGTCGTGTAGCGCGCAATCGCTTCATCCACCGCCAGCCCCGTCAGCAGGTGCGCCGAT
>JAEUNN010000369.1 GCA_016791085.1 Rhodocyclaceae bacterium
TCGGCCGTGCGCGCACTGGAACGCAACGCATCCAGCACCGCATAGCCGTCCATGCCCGGCATCATGACGTCCAGCAATATCAGGTCGGGTGGCGTATCGCCCTGCGCCAGCGCAAGCGCGCGCTCGCCGGTCTTGGCTACCGATATACGGTATTCGGGCGCCAGCAATTCGGCCAGCACGACCAGATTTTCCGGTGCGTCATCGACCAGAAGTAGGTTCGCGGCCGGTACATCGGCCGGACCAGACGCCAATTGCGTGCTCATCATTGCGTTCCGGTTGCGGCCGTCCGCGCACGCACGGCGCAGAGCGGCCTGCGGCGGGGCAGGCCGCTATCTGTTGCAGTCCGGCCCCAGCCACTTTCCAGTGTACTTATGGTTCATGGTCATGTTGCCGTGCGTGGCATCCATGACCGTGATGCTCGAGGTTCCACTATACGCCTGCGGGCCGGAATAGGTGATCGAGCCTTCGCCGAGCGCATCGCGTTCGCCCGTGCAGCGCATCTTCCATTTGACCGTATTGCCGTCGCGGCGCAGGTCGCTGCGTTCGCACTTCACGCGCGGGTTGTCGCGCGGCTGCGGCGGTTCGCCGCGCTCGGCCTCTTCCCTGGTGACGCAGTGGCGCACGGTCATGGGCTGCCCGCCCGCCATGGGCGGCATTTTGATGCCGCGCTTCTGCATTTCGGCCAACTGTTCGGGTGGAATGGCCGGCATGGCCGGTCTGGCCCCGCCCATATCGGTACTGGTGGTAATTTCCCACAGGCCGGGTTTCATGACCTGGGCCACTGCGGTGTGGGCTCCTGCCGAAGCCAGCACGGCGAGCAGTACGAATGAACGGCGGAACATGGCGACTCCCGGATACGGAACGGCGGCAACAGCCGCATTCTGCCACGGCCGCGCGAGGCGGCGATATGCAGGAATGATCGCTACGCCGCGCGCGCATGGCGCCGGCGCGCGGCGGGTTAGAATGCACGCCCCGACCCGGACTTGCCAGGCGCGCACCCCTTTACATGGCACCAGCCCCGACCCAGCCATTCCGCCGCTTGCGAGCCTGGTGTGCCGTGTGCGCGCTGGCATTCGCGCCGCACGCCGCCGCGCAGTGCAATACGCGCATGACGGAACTGCAATTCGTGAAAGATGGCTTGCAGCGCGCGGCCAGCGAAGGCGACCTGGTGACCGCCCAGGATTATGCCGACCGGGTGCGGCGCCTGCTGGACCAGCTGAGCACGGCGGCGGTGCGTTGCGACTGCCCGCCGGCGCGCGACAAATTCAGCGCCGCCGCAGCTGCGGCGCGCCGCGCGGCGGAACAGGAGCAGCGGCGCGACCTGCGCACGGCCGTCGCGGATACGCGCACGCTGTTCGACGAAGCTTACGAGGCATTCAAAAATTGCCGCGCGAGCACGGAAAAATAGCGTCGCGCGGCGGCCGCCGAAATTTGCCGGGGCGACGCCAGCCGCGCACAATCGGAGTACTGTAGCGCGGCAAACCAGGCTGTTGCGCCGGCACGGGCGCGGCCGCGCCATGGTGCCGGCATGGCCGGCCGGGCCGGATAGCCGCGCCGCGTGCGGTCAGATCGGGAGCGCCGCGGCGCCTGCCCCCAACCATGAAAAGGACGACCAATGAGCATACCCAAACTGAGCTATTTCGATTTTTCCGGCGGCCGTGGCGAACCTATCCGGCTGGCTTTCCATCTGGGCGGCGTGGCCTTTGAAGACGATCGCTTCGCACCGGCGGCTTTTGCGGAAATTCGCAAAACCACACCGCTCAATCAGGTACCTGTGCTGCACGTAGGCGACAGCGTGGTGACGCAAAACAACGCCATCCTGGTGTATGCCGGCAAACTTGCCGGGCTGTACCCGCAAGACAGCCTGCAAGCCCTGTTTTGCGACGAAGTGTTGAACGGCCTGGAAGACATCAACGTGAAAATAGGCGCGACTTTCGGGCTGAAGGGCGACGAACTGCGCCAGGCCCGCGCAAACCTGGCCACGGAAGTGCTGCCCAGATATTTGCGCTGGCTGGCCGGCCGGCTGGAAAGCCGCGGCGGCGCCTATTTTGCCGACCAGCGCCTGACCATTGCCGATCTCAAGGCGCTGGTCATACTGCGCTGGATAAGTTCCGGCAAGCTCGACCACATCCCGGCCGATCTGGTTGCCACGGCGGCGCCCAGCCTCGCGGCGTACATGGACCGCATCGGCGCCACGCCGGGCATCGTGCAGTATTACGCGGCGCGCGCCGGCAAGTGAATTCGGTGGCCGCGCGGGCCGCCGCCTTTTGCGATCGTAGCCACGATTTGGCGACATGTCCGGAACCTGGGGAGCGATAGTGGCGCGCGGTCGGGACGTCCGGTCGGAGCCAGGAGTGCAGGTTCAATGCACCGCCTGCGCGTTCATCCAGGCGGCAGCTTCGTCGCGCGTGTAGAAACGCTGTTCCAGCACGAATCCCGACACCACGCTGTGCTTGATCGAACTGACCCGGCCCGAAGGCGAGCGCGCCAGCACCAGTTCGTCGGGCA
>JAEUNN010000372.1 GCA_016791085.1 Rhodocyclaceae bacterium
CGCCTGGCCGACATGTCCTTGGGCATAGAGTGCCTGTTGTGCGACGACCCGGCGCGCGCGCTCGCCATGGCGCAAAAGCTCGACACCCTCAATGCCGAGCGGCGCGAAATCGAAACCGGCATGCAGGACGCGGCCCTGCGCGTCCTTGCCGACACCGATTGCAGCGGCCGCGCCTCGCTGTGCCTGTATCAGGCGGATTGGCACCAGGGCGTGGTGGGCATCGTGGCCGGCCGCGTCAAGGACCGCACGCACCGCCCCACGCTGGCATTCGCGCCGCAGGGCGACGGCAGCCTGCGCGGGTCCGGCCGCAGCATCGCCGGATTGCACCTGCGCGACGCGCTGGATCTGGTATCCAAGCGCCAGCCCGGCTTGCTGTTGCGCTTCGGCGGCCATGCGATGGCGGCCGGACTGAGCATCGCCGCGGCGCGTTTCGAGGAATTTGCGGCGGCTTTCGAGTCGGTGTGCGCCGAACTGATCGCGCCCGATCAACTCACGCGCCGGCTGGAAACCGACGGCGCGCTGGAATCCGCCTATATGTCGCTGGCCGGTGCGCGCCTGGTGGACCGCGAAGTGTGGGGCCAGGGCTTTCCGGCGCCGCTGTTCTGCGACCAGTTCCGCGTGGAGGGCCAGCGCCTGCTGCGCGAGCGCCACCTGAAACTCGCGCTGCGCCATGCGAGCGGGCGCATCGAAGCGATCTGGTTCAACCGCGCCGAGCCGCTGCCGGAGCGCATACAGGCCGCTTACCGCCTGTCGGTGAACGAATTCCAGGGCGTGGCGAGCGTGCAGCTTATGCTCGAACACGCCGCGCCGGCCTGAGGCGCACCGCCGGGCGCGCATTGCGCAGCCACGGCGCTCTGGCGGCAAAGCTCCCGCGCCGGGTAGAATAGCGGGTTTTCCCGCGCTACCCGGACCCCCGCCATGAGCATCGAAGCCGAACGCATCAACGCCATCGCCAACAAACTGACCGATCTGCAGGCGCGCGCGGGCGAACTGCGGAGGTATCTTTGAATTCGATGCCAAATCGCAGCGCCTCGCGGACGTAGATCGCGATCTGGAAAACCCCAAAATCTGGGACGACCCCAAGCGGGCGCAAGATTTGGGGCGCGAAAAAAAATCGCTCGAAGCCGTCGTGCTCACCTTGCGCACGCTGGACGGAAAACTCGTGGACGCCGCCGACCTGTTCGAACTTGCGCGCAGCGAGGATGACGACGACACCATCGCGGCCGTGGAAACCGATGCCACTGCGCTGGAAACCGAAGTGGCCGGGCTGGAATTCCGCCGCATGTTCAACCAGCCCGCCGACCCCAACAACTGTTTCGTCGAAATCCAGGCCGGCGCCGGCGGCACCGAGGCGCAGGACTGGGCTTCCATGTTGCTGCGCATGTATTTGCGCTATTGCGAGCGGCGCGGCTATGGCGCGGAAATCATGGAAGAGTCGCCCGGCGAAGTGGCCGGCGTCAAAAGCGCCGCATTCAAGGTGAGCGGCGACTACGCCTACGGCATGTTGCGCACGGAAACCGGCATACACCGCCTGGTGCGCAAAAGTCCCTACGACTCCAACGCGCGCCGCCACACCAGTTTCGCCAGCGTGTTCGTCTATCCCGAGGTGGACGACTCGATAGAAATCGAAATCAACCCGGCCGATTTGCGCATAGACGTGTTCCGTGCCAGCGGCGCCGGCGGCCAGCACGTGAACAAGACCGAATCGGCCGTGCGCATTACCCACCTGCCGACCAATATCGTCGTACAGTGCCAGAACGACCGCAGCCAGCACCGCAACAAGGACGAAGCCATGAAAGCCCTGCGCTCGCGTCTGTATGAGCACGAAATGCGCAAGCGCCAGGCCGAACAGCAAAAGCTCGAAGATTCCAAGAGCGACATAGGCTGGGGCCACCAAATCCGCTCCTATGTGCTGGATCAGAGCCGCATCAAGGATTTGCGCACCAATGTCGAAATCGGCAACACCCAGGCCGTGCTCGACGGCGACCTCGACAGTTTCATCGAAGCCAGCCTGAAACAGGGGGTGTAGCGCGCGTGGCCATGGATACCCCTGCTCGCCTGGGCGCGCTCAGCGTGACCCACTTCAAGAGCATCACCGCGGCCGGCCTGGAAAATCTCGGACCCGTGACGGTGCTGGTCGGCCCCAACGCGGCTGGCAAGAGCAATCTGGTGGACGCCCTGCGCTTCCTGCGCGACATCGCCGACGAAGGACTGGAACACGCGCTGTCCGATCGCGGCGGCATTTCGCTGGTGCGCCAGGCCGGTGTGACGCCGGTGCCGCAGATCGGGCTGCAAGCCAATCTGTGCGACGCGGGCGGCAACGCGCTCGCCCACTATGAACTGGAAGTGCGCAGCCAGAGCCATGCGCGCTTTCGCATCGCGCACGAATCGGCGGAATGGGCGGCTTTCCAACCTCGCCTGGGCGTATTCGACGCCGACGAAGCGCAGCGCTCGCTGCATTCGTTCGAGCGCGACCGCAAAGGCGTGGTGCACGTGTATGACGAGGACGCCCAGGCCGAAAGCGTGGAATTTGCGCCGCACGCCGCCGCGCTCGGCGTGCTGGCCGGCAACCCTTTCGGCAAGTGGCTGCGCGAAGTGAGCTTTTCCACGGTGTATCCGGACGCCATGCGCGATCCACGCCGCCCCGACAGCGACGAGCGGCTCAAGGAATCCGGCGAAAACTGGGCCACCGTGCTGCGCGCCATGCGCAAGAGCGAAGCCGGCCGCGCCCAGCTCGAACGCGTGCGCCAGGTGGTGGCGTTCATGCTGCCCGGCCTGGAAGACGTGACGGTCAAATCCGTCGGCGGCTATCTGGTGCCGCAATTCATGGTGCGCAACTGGACCGACCGGCGCCTCTATCCGCTGGACCCGGTGCGCCTGTCCACCGGCACCCTGCGCCTTTACGGCATGCTGCTGGCCGTGCACCAGCTCCCGGCACCGGCGCTGGCGGTCATAGAAGAACCCGAACAAAGCCTGAACCCCATGCTGTTCGGCGTGCTCATGCAGGCGCTGCGCGAAGTGTCGCGACACACCCAACTCATCATCACCACGCACAGCCCGCAACTGGTCGATCATTTCGAGCCGGAAGAAATTCGCGTCGTGTCGTTCGAGGACGGTTCGACGCGCGTGGCCGGCGTGCATGCCAGCCAGATCGAAGCGGTCAAGAAGCGCCTGGGCAGCCTGGGCGAATACATGGCCACCGACGGCCTGCGCCCCGACGAAAGCTGAATCCGGCCGCCATGCACGGGCAGAACGAAGCGCTGGACAGCCGGCTGGAAGACTTTCTGGCGCCGGGCCGCGTCGCCGAAGATTTGCCGGCGCTATTTCCGCTGCTCGCCGCGCGCCCCCTGCTCGCGGCCTGCACCGCGCTGTTCCACGGCGGCGAGGCGGCCGTGCTCACGCGCCTGCTGGTGCTGCGGGAACTGGGCGCGCGCGCCGAAGCGCCGCGCTGGACGCGGCGCGAAATCGCGGCGCACTTCGCCTATCTCGACCCCACCAAACTCGACACCATCATCAAGCGCTTGGCCGACTATGAACTGCTGGACTGGGACGCCGAAGACCGCAGTTACCGGGTGTCGCCTATGGGGCATACGGTGGCGGCGGCGGTCGCCTCGCTGTTGCAGTTTTCCGCCGGCGACGAACACGGCCTGGGTTTCCTGACCGCGCAACTGGCCGGCGGCGCGGCGGCCGGCCGCGTATCGCTGGAACATTTGCAGCAGGTGCTGGGCCGCCTCACGGAACTGGAAGAACAGTTCGCCGCGGCGGTGCGCTCGGGTTCCGAAATCCAGCTCAAAACCGCCCAGTCGCGGCTGGAATCGGTGTTCCTCTGGATGGAAAAAGGCACAGAAATTTTGCGCCGCATTCTCGAATCCGGCGAACTTGACGATGCCGGCTACCGCGTCGCGCAGGAAATCGGCCAGCGCCAGTCGCGCCTCATGCGCATGGCCGGCATGTTTTCGCGCGAACTGGCGGCCATGGCGCGCCAGCACGTGCATCTGGCGCGCGGCGGACTATCCACGGTCGAACTGGCGCGCTGGCTGCAGGGGCTGAACCAGCGCGAATTGCTGGCGCTGGCCGAAGGCGCGCTGGCAAGTGCGCCGGAAGCCGCGTTCGTGACGCCGGACGTCATGCTGGACGTGGCCGAATACGAACTGTGCGAACGCGCGGCCGCGGAACGCCGCGACGGCGCCCTGCCCGCCGCAGCCGGCGCCGACCCCACCCTGCATGCCGCCGGCAACGTACCGCCGCAACTGGATGCCCTGATTCATCTGCTGTCCGGCGTCGATGCGCCGCTGGCGGTGGCCGACGCCGTGGTGGCGGACGACTACCCGCGCACCGCCTATCGTTTTTCGCTGTTGCCGCTGATCGGCGAACAGACCTCCGATCCCACCCTGCAGGAACTGGCCGCGCTGGGCTTGCGCGTGGTGCAGGGCGACAACCGCATGCTGCGCGTGGCGCGCGCCGGCGTTGCCAGCATAGACGACTTCACCCTGGAGCCCGTGCGTGGATGACGCCGCCAAACTGATCGCCATATTGCTCGCGCAGCGCGCACTGCCACGCACGCACGCGCTGGTGCAGCGCGCGCTCATGGATTTCGATTTCCGCGCCGAACTGGACGCCCGCCTGGCGCCGGCCGGCCTGCGCCTGCTCGACAATCCGTTTGCCGCGCACGTGGCGCTGGCATTCCGCACCGAAGCCGAAAACGCCGTATTCGGCGCCGGCGGCACCTGGGTGAATAACAATTTCGGGCTCGCGCGGGACGGCGTGGCGCTACTGGTGCTGATCTGGGCGCTCATCATCCTGCCCAAGCGCGAGCGCCAATGGCTGCGCGAAGCCGAACAGAATCAGGCCGACCTGTTCGGCGCCGCCAAACCGCTGCCGCCGGCTGCGGATGCCGCCCGGCCCATATCCGAAGCCGTGCTGCTGGACGACTATTCCGCCGCGCTGGGCGGGCGCACGCGGGTCAATATGAATCTGGGCGTGCTGTCGCGCCTGGGTTTCATAGACCGGCGCAACAAGCTCGTGTACGAAGGTCCGCTGCTGGATCTGGCGTTCGACTACGAACAGATCGCGCCGCGCATCATCAACGGCGCTCTGGGCGACCTGCTGGCGCGCCAGCCGCAGGCCGCGGCCGACCTGGCCGATGCCGCGGCGGGCAGCGCCGACCCGCCGCCCGACACCGAACAAAGTGGCGGCGACCTGCCGGCCTGAGCCGGCCCGCCCCTTACAGACCATCGCCATGTTCCGCATCCTGACCCTGGAAATCGTGCACTGGGACTTCTGGCAGCGCACCACGCTGCCGCTCGATGCGCCCATCGTGACCATCGTGGGCCCCAACGGCTCCGGCAAAACCACCTTGCTCGACGCACTGCGCACCCTGCTCGCGCAGGAATGTTCGCGCAAACGCGACTACAAGCGCTATGCGCGCAAAAGCGGCGAAGCCGTGAGCTGGCTGCGCGGCGTCGTCGATAACCGGCGCAGCGGCGCGCGCACGCATCCATTTTTCCCGCTGCTGGCCGACCAGGTCACGCTGGCCTGCCGCATAGAAAAAAAGGGCGGCGACTGGGTGCGCGAATACTGCATCGCCGAAGGTGACGTGCCCATCGAACAACTGGCCCAGGAAGCCGGCTGGCTGGGCGTGCGCGAATACACGCGGCGCCTGCTCGAAGCCGGGCTGTCGCGCGCCATCGCGCGCGTGCTGTCGCTGGAACAGGGGCAAACCGACAAGCTTTGCGAATATTCCGCGCGCGAACTGCTGGAACTGGTATTCCATGTATTCGGCGACAAACAGGTGCTGGACCGCTATCAGGAAGCGCGCGAACACCAACGCCAGATCGAACGCGAACTGGACGAACTGGACGGCCAGCAGGCGCGCCTGGGCGCGGAAGTCGAGCGCCTGCACGGTCAGGTGAACCGCTACCGCGAATACCGCAGTCTGGTCAATGAGCGCATCGGGCTGGCCGCCGAAGTGCTGCCGCGCCTGCAGTGGCACGAATTGCGTCAGGCCATCGCGGGCGCCCGCGCGCAGTTGCGCCCGCGCCGCCGCGAGTCGCGCGAACGGCGCATGGAACTCGCGCGGGTACAGTCCGGCCTGCCCGGCCTGGCCGCGCGCGCGCGCGCCTGCGGCGAACGTGCCACCACGCTGGACGCTCACCTGCAAAGCCTGCAGGAAGCGCGCAGCCGCGCCGAGCGGCGCGAAGAGCGCGCCGCCACGGTGCTGGAACAGCGCGCGCGGCTCATGGAAGCCCTGCAACAGACTGCCGGTGCGGCACCCGGCGCCCAACTGGAACGCCAGAGCGCGCTGCTGGCCGAGCGCGACCGCATGCGCCTGGAGCGCGAGCGCCTGGCCGAACACGCGGCCGAAGTGCGCGGCCAGTTGGCGCGGCTGGCGCGCGGCGACCGCGCCGACCCGCCCGACGTACAGGCCCTGCGCGAAGCGTTTCAGCGCGAGCGCATAGGCCACGACCTGCTGCCCGAAATCGTCGAAGTGCTGGACGAATCCTGGCAAACCGCGGTCGAGGCCTTGCTGCATCCGCTGCGCCACCTGGTGCTGTTGCACGACGAAAACGACCAGGCGCGCGCTTTCGCGCTGGGCGAGGCGTTGCGCTACCGGCACTTCATCGTGCCGGAACGCCAGGCGCCGGGGCGCGCCACGCCGGGTTCGCTGCTCGAAGTGCTGCGTTTCAGTGCCGCCGTGCCGCACTGGCTCATCGCGCTGCTGGATCGCACGCAACGCGTGGAAACCCCGGCCGAAGGCGCCCGCCTCGCGCGCGGGCAGGACTGGATCACGCGCGCGGGCTATGTGCGCGAGCGCCGCGGCGGCCGCCACGCCGGCGGATCGGAACGCCACTTCGGGCGCGGCCGGCTCGCCGCGCTGGAAGCCGAACAGGAAGAACTGGCCGGCCGCATCGCCGCTCTGGACGAAAAACTCGCGGCCGGCGCCCATACTTTGGCCACCCTGCAGGCGGCCATGGCGGCGGCCGGCGCGCCCGCCGAACTATCCGCGCGCGCACAGGAATTCGCGCGTGCCGAAGCCGAACGCGCGAGCGCCGCGGCCGAAGTGGCGGCGCTCAAGGCCGAACAGGTGGAGGCTTACGCGACGCGCACGCGGGCGCAGGAAGAGCGCATCGAACTGGCCGCCGAACTGGAACGCGAACAGTCGCGTGCGCGGACGCTGGCGGCGCAAATCGCCGGTGCCGACAACCGCGCCGCACGCGAAGAAAACGTGCGCCGCATCCTGCGCCTGCGCAGCGCGCGCAAACAGGCGCCGGCCGCATCCTGGCTGGACGCCGCGGAAAACGCGCGGCTGGCCGAACAATGGGAAAGCGCGCGCGCCGTGGAGCGCGAAATCGAGCGCATCGAGCGCAAACTCGCGGAAGGCGACTGGGTCCAGGACGAATCGGTCGAAGCGCTATATCAGTTGCGCCTGGCCGACCACCAGCGCCAGAACACCGAACTGGAACGCCGCCGCGACGAAAACCGCCGCGCCGGGCAGCACACCGACCATGCGCGCGGCGCCTATATCGACGTGTTGCGCCACACCTTGCGCATCTATGCGCGCAACCTCAAGGACCTGGGCAAGGTGGCCCGCGTGGCCGTGGAACTGGTGCCGCCGCACCTGGAAAACGACGATCTCACACTGGCCCAGGCGGGCCTGGAAGTGCGTTTCGACTTCGACGAAAAAGGCTTTTCCGGCATGAATGACGGCGAAGCGTCGGGCGGCCAGCAGGTGATCAAATCGCTGATATTGCTCATCGCCCTGATGATGGACGAAGCGCGGCCGGGCGGCTTCGTGTTCATAGACGAGCCTTTCGCGCATCTGGACATCGTCAATATCGACCGCGTGGCGGCTTTCCTCAAAGCCACGCGCGCGCAATACCTCATCACCACGCCGATCACGCACAACGTGAACGTGTACGACCCGGCCATGATTACGCTGGTCACCTTCAAGAAGCGGCCCGGCGAGGGCTGGGCGCCGCGCATCGGCCGCCTGGTGCGCGCGGCGGCCTGAGCCCTGCGCGAGCGGGCGCTCAGGCGCAGCGCGCGCGTATGCGCAGGTCGCTGCCGACCATGCGCAGGTCGCAAATGGACAGTTCGCGCCGCGCGGCCAGATCGGCCAGGGGCGGCAGGTGGAACATGCCCAGCCCACTGTCGCCCAACAGGCAGGGCGCGAGGTAAATGAGCAGTTCATCGACGCACTGTTCGCGCAGCAGCGAACCATTCAGTTTGACGCCGGCTTCGGCATGGATTTCGTTGATGCCGCGGCGCCCCAGTTCGCTCATGAGCGCGGGCAGTTCGACCTTGCCGCCGGCGTTCGGCAGCACCAGGATGTCCGCGCCGGCATCCCGCAGCGGGCCGGCGCGCGCCGGCTCGGCTTGCGCGCAGGCGATGAGCACCGGCGCGCCTTCGCGCGCGCCGGCCAGAATGCGCGCCTGCGGCGGCGTTTCCAGGCGCGAATCGACGACCACGCGCAGCGGCTGGCGCGATGTGGGCACCTCGCGCACGGTCAGTTGCGGGTTATCGTCCCGCACCGTGCCTATGCCGGTCAGTACGGCACAGGCGCGCGCGCGCCAGGCGTGACCATCGCGGCGCGCGGCGGCTCCGGTGATCCACTGGCTGCGGCCGTCGGCGAGCGCCGTGCGCCCGTCCAGGCTGGCCGCCACCTTGAGCCGCAACCAGGGCCGTCCGCGCGTCATGCGCGATACGAAACCGATATTGAGTTCGCGCGCCTCGTGTTCCATCAGTCCGGCATGCACTTCCACGCCGGCCGCCGCGAGCCGCGCCAGCCCGCGTCCGGCCACCAGCGGGTTGGGGTCCTGCATGGCCGCCACCACGCGCGCCACACCGGCCGCCAGCAGCGCGTCGGCGCAAGGCGGGGTGCGGCCGTGGTGGCTGCAGGGCTCCAGCGTGACATAGGCGGTGGCGCCGCGCGCCGCGCTGCCGGCGGCGGCGAGCGCATGCACTTCCGCATGCGGCGCGCCGGCGCGCTCATGCCATCCGCTGCCTGCGACCTGGCCGTTCGCAACGATCACGCAGCCCACGCGCGGATTGGGCGTGGTGGTGTTGAGGCCGCGCGCGGCAAGTTCCAGCGCCTGCGCCATGTAACGGCAATCGTCGGGGGTCGGAAAAGTCATGGGGCGGGCCGGCGGCGCTGCGGTGGTGCGGTGGCGCGGGAAGGAACTGTCAATCGCGCTTGCCGCGGCGCGGGCCGGCCTTGCTGACTTCCTGCACGGCTTCGCGGAATTCCGATACGTCCTCGAAATTGCGATACACGCTGGCGAAACGCACGTAGGCGATCTTGTCCAGGCGCTTCAATTCGCGCATCACCAGTTCGCCCAGGGCGTGGCTGGGTATTTCGCGTTCGCCCAGCACGCGCAGTTTGTCTTCGATGCGCTGCACCGCGCCATCCACGGCTTCGGTCGTGACCGGCCGCTTGCGCAACGCAAGCTGCATGGAAGCCGCCAGTTTGGCGCGGTCGAAATCGTTGCGCCGGCCATCTTTTTTGACGATGGCCGGCATTTTCAGATCGGCGCGCTCATAGGTCGTGAAGCGCTTGTCGCAAGCATTGCAGCGCCTGCGCCGGCGTACGATGTCGCCTTCCTCGTTTTCGCGCGTGTCCACCACCTGGGTGTCGGGCGACGCGCAAAACGGGCATTTCATGACACGCGCGGCCGCCCGGCGCGGCGCGCGCGCACGGACTCAGGCACCATACACCGGGAATTTGCGGCACAGCGCGGCAACTTCGCCGCGTGCGCGCGTGAGCGCCGCTTCATCGTTGGGCGCGTCCAGCACGTCCGCGATCAGGTGCGCGACGCGCTCCGCCTCGATTTCGGTAAAGCCGCGCGTGGTCATGGCCGGCGTGCCCAGACGGATGCCGGAAGTCACGAAAGGCTTTTGCGGATCGTTGGGAATCGCGTTCTTGTTCACCGTGATGTGGGCGCGGCCCAGCGCGGCTTCGGCATCCTTGCCGGTGATGTTCTTGGCGCGCAGGTCGACCAGGAACA
>JAEUNN010000383.1 GCA_016791085.1 Rhodocyclaceae bacterium
AGCACCTGCAAAAAACCGGGTGGACCGCCGCGGTGCTGCACATAGGGCCAGCCGCTGTCGCTGACCGTGGCGATGTAAAAGCTGTCGCGCGCGGCGATGAAGCGGGCTTCGCGCAGCGTGAGCCGCGCCGGCTGTTCCGCGCCCAGCTGACGTTGCTGGTTGTGTTCGCGTGTGCCGTACTGTTCCTGCAGGCGGCAAACGCTGTCGGTAAAGGCGATACGCGCATAGGGGTCGGACATTTTGCTCTCCTCTGACCGGGACACCGGAGGTCGTGACGGCATTGTGATCTTGATCGACTTGGCAATAAATACCCAAATTCGGCTTAGACTACTGCGTTTATTGCAATAATCGAGGCAGCCCATGGACAAATTGCGCGCCATGGCCACTTTCGTGCGCATCGTCGAGTCCGGCAGTTTCAGCGCCGCCGCGGCCGCCCTGGGCGAGTCGCTAAGTTCCGTGGTACGCAGCCTGGCCGCGCTGGAAGCCGCCCTGGGCGTGCGCCTGCTCAACCGCACCACGCGGCGCATCGCGCTCACCGACGAAGGCCGCGACTATTTCGCGCGCTGCCAGCGCGTGCTGGCCGAAGTGGAGGACGCCGAAGCCATGTTGAGCGCACGCCGGCAAACGCCGTCCGGGCGGCTCGCGCTGACCGCGCCGGTGCGCTTCGGCAATCTGCACGTGGTGCCCATGCTCACGGCGTTTCTGTTGGACCACGCGGAAATGCGCGCCGAACTGCTGCTCGTGGACCGCGTCGTGGATATGCTCGAAGAAGGGCTGGATCTGGCGTTCCGCATCGGGCATTTGCCGGATTCGTCGCTGGTCGCCGTCAAGCTCGGGGAAACGCGGCGCGTGGTATGCGCCGGCGCGGCCTATCTGACGGCCCACGGCCGGCCGCGCGAACCGCAGGATTTGGCCGCCCACCGCTGCCTGCGCTTCACCGGGCTGGGCAGCGGCACGGACTGGGAATTCGCGGCAAACGGCAAAACCTTCACGGTCGGCGTGAGCGGCAGTTACACCACCAACCACGTCGATGCGGCGCTTGCGGCCTGCAGCGCCGGCCTGGGCTGCGGGCGTTTCCTGGGTTATCAGGTCGCGGATGCGCTGGCGTCCGGACAAGTCGTGCGTCTGCTGCAGGAATTCGAGCCGCCGCCGCTGCCCATACAGTTGCTCTATCCGCATACCCGGCTGTTGTCGCCGCGCGTGCGCGCCTTCGTGGACTGGGTGGTGCCGCGGCTGCGCGAGCGCTTGCGCGACCTGGTCTGAGGGCAAAGCCAAAGCACAGTTTTTTGCGGCGCATCAAAACCCCGGGCGGGCATTTGGCCTAACATTGCGCGCAATCTGCAAGCCTTTGCTTTATCTACGATATTTGCGACCGCCATGAGCAAACGTTTCCCCCTGCACCCGAAGCACCCGGAGCGCGTCTGCTGGGGCTGCGAGGCCTATTGCACAACAAGCGCGATGCGCTGCGGCAACGGTTCGGAGCGCACCCAGCATCCATCCGAATTGCTGGGCGAAGACTGGCACAAACTGGGCGACTGGGGTCTGGACGATCAGGGCTACCTGCTCGATCCCGCCGCGTTGGCCGCCTAGCACGCCGCCCAGCCTGGCGCCGCGCCTGCCTTAACAGCGCGCCGGCACGCGGCTACACTGGCGCCCGCGTTTCCGGCCTCCGAAATTTCCCTCCCGCGCCGCTGCAAGGCGCTCCCTGCCATGGACGATCAAGAAGCGCGCTCGCTCAAAAACCTGGTACTGCAGCAGGACATTGCCGCGCTGGCAACGCTGCACGCCGGCGAACCCAGCCTGTCCATGGTGCCCTACGCGCTGTGCGCGGACGGGCGCGAATTCGTGATCCACGTGAGCAGCCTCGCCGCGCACACGGCGGACATGCTCGCCCACCCCGGCGTCGGCCTGCTCATCACCGCTGCGCGCACGCCCGCGGTGCCCGCGCAGGCGGTCGCGCGCCTCAGCCTGCAGGGCAGCGCGCGGCCCTGCCCGCCCGGCGACGCATCCTATGCCGCGGCACGCGCGGCCTATCTGACGCGCTTTCCGCACAGCGAGCCGATGTTCGGGTTCGCCGATTTTGCGCTGTTCCTGATCGCCCCGCACAGCTTGCGCTGGGTGGCCGGCTTTGCGCGCGCACGTTCGCTGGGCGCCGACAGCTACGCCAGCATCATGGCGACCGGCAGCGCATCACCGCAGCAACAAAGCAACTAGCCCCCCAAGACGGCCGGCCCTGCGGCAGAATAGGCGCCGCACGCGCTGCGGACCGGGCTGCCGCGGGACCCTAAAATTCTGCCGGCAGCGGCCGTTATCCCTTCCTGTCGACGCTATTCGAGGAGCAGCCGCATGGATATACGGCAAGTCGTACTGAAGGGGGCGGAAGACGCCGAAGCGGGCCTGGCGCAACTTGCCGCGGGCCATCCACAGCTAGTGCTGGCTTTCGGCGCCCCGGAATGGTTTGCCGATGCGGCATTCGTCGCCAGGCTGCGCGCGGCGCTGCCCGAGGCGCAGCTGGCGGGCTGTTCCACGGCCGGCGAAATCAGTTCCAGCGGCGTGTCCGAACGCGCCTGCGTGCTGACCGGCCTGCGTTTCGACCACGCGCGCTTCACCCTCTATGCCGACGAAGTAGCCAATATCGGCGATTCCGCCGCGGCCGGCCGGCGCCTCGCAGCACGCATGCAGCACGACGCTCCGGCGGGCGTGCTGCTGTTCGCGCCGGGCGTGGATATCAACGGCACGGCGCTGGTCGATGGCCTGGCCGCGGAACTGCCGCCCGGCGTGCGCATCGTGGGCGGTCTGGCCGGCGACGGCGCCGCCTTCCGCAGCACCTGGACGCTGGCCAATGCCGGCGCCACGCCGCGCGCCGTGGTGGCCATCGTGCTGCAATCCGGCTTCAAACTCGCGCACGGCTCGTTCGGCGGCTGGAAACCATTCGGCCCGGCGCGCCGCGTCACGCGCTGCGACGGGTCCATCCTGTACGAACTGGACGGCGAGCCGGCACTGGAAGTGTACAAGCGCTACCTGGGCGACTACGCGCGCGACCTGCCGGCGTCGGGCCTGCTGTTCCCGTTCGAAATGCTCGATTCCGGCCACCGTGACGCCGGCCTCATACGCAGCATCGTGGGCATAGACGAAGCGCAGGGCAGCCTGTTGCTGGCCGGTGCGGTGGATCAGGACGGCTATCTGCGCCTCATGCACGCCTCCACCGACGGACTCGTGGATGGCGCCCACGCCGCGGCCGAAGCCGCCCGCGACATGCTCGCGGCACCGCCCGGTCAGGGGCTCGCGCTGCTGGTGAGCTGTGTCGGCCGCAAGCTCGTGATGGGCGGCCGCGCGGAAGAAGAAGTCGAAGCCGTGGGCGACGTGCTGGGCACGCGCGCAACCCTGGCCGGCTTCTATTCCTATGGCGAAATCAGCCCATTCTGTGCCAGCACCGAATGCAAGCTGCACAACCAGACCATGACCGTGAGCTATCTGGCCGAGGCGGCATAAATCCATGAACCGCCTGCTGCGCCGGCAACTGCGCCGGCTGTTCGAGGCGGCCGACGAGGCCGCGCTGGAACAGCGCCTGGCAGCCATGGCGGGGCCCGGCGCGAGCCCGGCCGACGCCGCGTTGACGCGCTTCATCGCGGCGGTGGCGGACAGTTACGATCAGTACCAGCGCGACCTCGAGTTGCGCACGCGCAGTCTGGAATTGTCGTCCGACGAGTTGTGCGCGGCCAACGACCGCCTGCGCGGCCAGGCCGATCATCTGTACGAAATCATAGGCAAACTGCGCGCCACGGCGAACCGCCTGCTGGCGGCGCAGGGGCGGCCGGCGCTGGGCGCCGGCGACGGCGATCTGGAAAAGCTGGTGGCGCTGACCGGCGACCTCGTGCAGGAGCGCGAAGCCGCGCAGATCGCCCGCACGCGCGCGCTGCACGCCCTGGGCCAGCAGAAATTCGCGCTCGACCAGCACGCCATCGTGAGCATTACCGACGTGGCCGGGCGCATCAGTTACGCCAACGACAAATTCTGCGCGATATCCGGCTATACCCGCGCGGAACTGCTGGGACGCTTCCATTCCATCGTGAAGTCGGGCGTGCACACCGACCTGTTCTATTCGAACATGTGGCAAACCCTCACCCAGGGCGACGTGTGGGTGGGCGAACTGTGCAACCGCGCCAAGGACGGCCGCTTCTTCTGGCTGGCGTCCACGATCGTGCCGTTCATGGATGCCGCGGGCCGCCCGGAACAGTACATATGCATTTGCACGGACCTGACCGAACGCAAGCTGCTCGAACAGAATCTGCAGGAAGCGAAAATCGCCGCGGAAAACGCCAACCGTGCGAAGAGCGAATTTCTGGCCAACATGAGCCATGAAATTCGCACCCCCATGAACGGCGTCATGGGCATGGTGGGGCTGGCGCTGGCGCAAAACCCGGCCGCCGAAATGCGTGACTATCTGGAAACCGCCAATGCGTCGGCGCAAGCCTTGCTGGCGGTCATCAACGACATACTCGATTTTTCCAAGATCGAAGCCGGCAAGCTCAACCTCGAGCGCGTAACCTTCGCCACGCGCCGCGAAATCGAGCACATGCTGAGGCCCTTCGAACAGCAGGCGGCCGAGCGCGGCTTGCTGCTGGTGTCGCAGATCGCGCCCGAGGTGCCGGCCTACCTGTCCGGCGACCCGGTGCGGCTGCGCCAGGTAATCACCAATCTGATAGGCAATGCCATCAAATTCACGCACCAGGGCAGTGTCGCGCTGCGCCTCGAACTGGCCGAAGCGGCCGGCGCGCAGTGCTGGCTGCGCTGCAGCGTCGAAGACACCGGCATAGGCATCGCGGCGGACAAGCTGGGGCACATATTCGACGCATTCGCGCAGGCCGACAGTTCCACCACGCGCCGCTATGGCGGCACCGGCCTGGGGCTGGCGATTTCGCGCCAGCTCGTGAAACTGATGGGCGGCGACCTGGTGGTGCACAGCACGCTGGGCCGCGGCAGCACGTTCAGCTTCACGGTCTGTCTGGGCCGCGCCATGCCGCCCGCGGCGCCGGCCGAACCGCCGGCCGCGGCAGCGCCGGTGGCGCGCCTGCGCATACTGCTGGCCGAAGACCACCCGGTCAATCAGAAATTCGCGCTCGCCGTGCTGGGCAAATGGGGCCACAGCGTGGTGGTGGCCGACACCGGCCGCGCCGCGGTCGATCTGTATGCGCGCGAGCCTTTCGACATCGTGCTGATGGACGTGCATATGCCGGAA
>JAEUNN010000408.1 GCA_016791085.1 Rhodocyclaceae bacterium
TCGGCCGTGAAAATTTCGAAGCGATGGTCCGGCTCGGGCAGGCGAAAGCGGCTTGTTGCGATCGCCACGACTTCCGGGTTGATTTCCACCACGTGCAGTTCGCACTGCGGCCGGTGGCGATGCAGGAATTTGGTCAGCGAACCGGCGCCCAGGCCGACCAGCAAGGCCGTCGCGGGCCAGTCCGGCTGCGGGCGCAGCAATAGCGCGGCCATCATTTCGCGCGTGTATTCGAGTTCCAGCGCGTACGGGCGCGCCACACGCATGGCGCCCTGTATCCAGGGCGATCCGAAGTGCAGATAGCGTACGCCGCCGTGTTCGCTGGTTTCTATGCTGTGGCGTGCGGGCATGGAGTGGCGGGCCGCGGCGCGCGCGCGATGCCGAGGTTGCGCGCGCAGTCCGCTTCAGGCTGGATCGGGTGGGTTGCGGCCGTCGAACAGCGCGGCCACGCCGTCTGCGTCGAGACGGTACTCGTGGTTGCAAATGTCGTCGTGTATGACCACCTCGCCGTGCTCGGCCAGGATGGATTCGACTTCGGATTTGCCCAGCGAGCGCAGCATGTTGTGCACCTTGGTCCAGTCCTTGGGGCAATGAAAGCACACGCCGTGCGGGCCGAACAGGCGCACGCCGTTATCCGCCACGTCCTCGGCGAACAGGCGCCGCACCAGGGTTTCGGCGTCAAGTTCCAGCAGTTCCGCGCGTGTCACGGTAGCCGCAAGTTGCGTGAGCCTGGCCCAGGTATCCGGGTCCTGGGTGGCCGCGCCCGGCAATTGCTGCAGGAACAGCCCGCTCGCGCAGTCGCCGCCGGCGGCCAGCCACAGCGCGGACGCCGCCTGTTCCGACTGTTCGAGAAAATGCTCGAATACTTCGGCTACCCCGGAGCCCTGCAGCGGCACGATGCTTTGGTAAGGTTGCGGCGAATTGTCGGGCTGCAGCGTGATGCTGAGCTTGCCGTCGCCCAGCAGTTCCGACACGCTGCCGGTGGCGTCGGAGGGCGCCCGCGCCATGCCGCGCATGCGAAGCTCGCGATCGCAATCTATCAGCAGCAGACTGACCGGGCCGCCGCCGCGCATCTGCACGGACAGGCGGCCGGGCTGCTTGAGCTGGCTGGCGATGATCACGGTGACCGCGCAAAGTTCGCCGAGCAGGTCGCGCACCGGCGCCGCGTAGCCTCGGCCGGCCTGCATGTCGCGCCAGGCCTGGGTGAGCCGCACATGCACGCCACGTATGTCGCGCCGTTCGAACAGGAAGCGGCGCACCACGCCGGATTCGGTGCCGGGGCTCATTTGGCCAGTACCTTGGCGTACAGGGCTGCGTCGAAACCGACCAGCAGTTGCGCGCCGGCTACGACCACCGGGCGCTTGATGGCGCTGGGAAATTCCTTGAGCAGGTCGCATGCGCGTTGCGCGTCCAGATCGCTCTGGCGTTCCGGCGGCAGCTTGCGGAAAGTGGGGCCGCGCCGATTCACGAGCGCTTCCCAGCCGGCGCGCGCCATCCAGTCGCGCAGTTGCGC
>JAEUNN010000655.1 GCA_016791085.1 Rhodocyclaceae bacterium
GAATTTTGCGCGCAACGAGGCGATCCGCCTGCATGCGTCGGTGGACGTGGTGCCGGTCGATGAAGACTGGTCGCGCGGATGGACCATACAGGTGCGCGAGAGCGAAGCGGTCATACGCCGCGACGGACCGCTGGCGCGCGACATTGCGCCCATGCGGGCGGAAGCGATAGGTTTCCTGCGCAACGGACTGGTGCGCGGCGAAGGTGCGCCCACGCAAAGCTTGCAACTCGCCTCCAGCAGCACCGCGGCCCGCCTGCACTGCGTCGAATTTCGCGTAACCGGCGCGCCCATCATGCGCGTGGACAAGGACGGCGACGGCCGCTGCGACGTGGACTGAGCGACGCCGCGCCCGGCTGCGGCATCGCCGCCACAGCCGGGGGTAACGAACTCCCCAATTCCCTCCTGGCGCGAGCCATGGCCACCCGGGCCGTGGCTCGCGTATTTTTTTGGGCGTGCCGCGTGCATCGCGTGCCTGCCGTGAGCAGGACAACGGCGGCATGGCGCGGTCGAATCGACTATCATTTGCGGTTTTTCCCAATTGCTGTGCGCTCCTTGCAGGCGCGGCGCAGCCGATTCGACCATGGACAAGCTCACCCATTTGCAGCGTCTTGAGGCCGAGAGCATGGACATCATGCGCGAGGCGGTTTCCGAGGCGGAAAACCCGGTCATGCTGTACTCGATAGGCAAGGACAGTTCGGTCATGCTGCACCTTGCGCTCAAGGCCTTCTATCCGTCCAAGCCGCCTTTCCCGCTGCTGCACGTCGATACCACCTGGAAATTCCGCGAAATGATCGCGTTCCGCGACGCGACGGCGAAACGCCTGAACCTGCAGTTGCTGGTGCACCAGAACCCGGATGCGATCGCACGCGGCATCAACCCCTTCACGCACGGGTCGGCGGTACATACCGACGTGTGGAAAACCGAAGGTCTCAAACAGGCGCTGGAAAAGTGGGGGTTCGACGCGGCATTCGGCGGCGCGCGGCGCGACGAGGAAAAGTCGCGCGCGAAAGAGCGCATTTTTTCGTTCCGCTCGGCACAACACCGCTGGGACCCGAAAATGCAGCGGCCCGAACTGTGGCGCCTGTATAACGCGCGCAAGCACAAAGGTGAATCCATGCGCGTGTTTCCGCTTTCGAACTGGACCGAACTGGATATCTGGCAGTACATCTACCTGGAAAACATTCCCATCGTGCCGCTTTACTACTCCAAGCCGCGGCCGGTCGTGGAGCGCGACGGCACGCTCATCATGGTCGACGACGAGCGCATGCCGCTCCGGGAGGGCGAAACCCCGGCCATGAAAAGCGTGCGTTTCCGCACCCTGGGTTGCTATCCGCTCACCGGGGCGGTCGAAAGCACGGCCGCCACGCTGCCGGAAATCATCCAGGAAATGTTGCTGACCAAAACGTCCGAGCGCCAGGGCCGCGTGATCGACCACGACCGGGCCGGGTCCATGGAAAAGAAAAAGCAGGAGGGCTATTTCTGATGGCGCACATATCCGACCTCATCGCCGAGGACATCGAGCAGTACCTGCGCCAGCACGAGCGTAAAAGCCTGTTGCGCTTCATTACCTGCGGCAGCGTGGACGATGGCAAATCCACGCTGATCGGCCGCCTGCTGTACGAATCGAAAATGATTTTCGAGGACCAGCTCGCAGCGCTGGAAGCCGATTCCAAAAAAATGGGCACGCAGGGCGGCGACCTGGATTTCGCGCTGCTGGTGGATGGACTTACGGCCGAGCGCGAACAGGGCATCACGATAGACGTGGCCTACCGCTTCTTTTCCACGGACCGGCGCAAATTTATCGTTGCCGATACGCCCGGCCACGAACAGTACACCTGCAACATGGTTACTGGCGCATCGACCGCGGACCTGGCGGTGATACTGATCGATGCACGCAAGGGCGTGCTCACGCAGACGCGCCGCCACAGCTATCTGGTGTCGCTGCTGGGCATACGCCACATCGTGCTGGCCGTGAACAAGCTCGACATGATGGAATATTCACAGCAGGTGTTCGCCCGCATCGAAGCCGATTACCGCGAATTCGCGGCCAGGATAGGCCTGCACGACATTACCTGCATCCCCATGTCGGCCCTCAAGGGCGACAATATCGTCGCTCCCAGCTCGAATACCCCGTGGTATGACGGGCCCACGCTCATGGGCCACCTCGAAACGGTGGTGGTGGAAAGCGACCTGCATGCCGGCCCCATGCGCATGCCGGTGCAGTGGGTGAATCGGCCCAATCTGGATTTCCGCGGCTTTTCCGGGCGTCTGGTGGGTGGCGTGGTGAAGCCGGGCGATCGCATACGCGTGCTGCCGTCGGGGCGCGAGAGCACGGTAACGCGCATCGTGACCATGGGCGGCGACCTCGACCTGGCCGTGGCCGGCCAGTCGGTCACGCTCACGCTGGCCGACGAGGTGGATATTTCGCGCGGCGACGTGATCGTGGCAGCCGACCAGGCGGCCGGCGTGGCCGATGCGTTCCGTGCCACGCTGGTATGGATGAGCGATAC
>JAEUNN010000472.1 GCA_016791085.1 Rhodocyclaceae bacterium
CGTCGATGCCATCAAGATAGACAAATCTTTCGTCGAGGACATGTTGACCGACCACGCCTCCGACGTGATCGTGCGCTCGACCATAGAACTCGCGCACAATCTGGACCTGCAGGTGGTGGCGGAAGGCGTGGAAAACCGCGACTTCTGGGCGCGCCTTGCGCAAAACGGCTGCGACGTCGCGCAGGGTTATGAAATCAGCAAGCCCATCCCGGCCGACGATTTCAAATCCTGGCAGGCGCAGTCGCCGTGGAAACTATAGCCGCTGCATTCAGTGTGCGCGGGCTGCCGCAATGGCGCCGCTTCAGCGCGTGCCTTCGCGATACCAGTAAGATTTCACCGCGCAGGGTAGCGGCAGCGTGCCGGCCACGCCGGGCACGCCGCTGCCCTTGCCCTGCAGATAGGTAACGCGCTGCGGGTTGGTGGTGCAGATGGATTCTCCGGCCGTCACGGTGGCGCCGGCGGCGTCACCGCGGCTTACCACGACACTGCCGGAACCTATCAGTCCGGCGCCGGAAAATCCCGCATAGATGCGCGCGTCGGCGGTATTGCCGGTACCGGTGTTGTTGATGAGCCCGCCGAAGCTCGCATCCAGCCCGTACAGGCGCGACAAGCCGGGCGGCTGACAGGCATTCGCACCGGAATCGTCCGGCTTGTAAGTCGGGAAGCGCAGGATATTGAAAAATACCGTGGGCGGCGCGGTAAGTTTTTCGCCGGCCCGCAGCGGCAACTTCCAGCCGCCTTTGGCGACCCAGTCGGCCGCCGTGATTGCGGTCGCGAAATCGGCGGTGGTGTTGATGCTGGCCGTGGACAGAAAATCGCCGTCGCGCCAGGCCGTGGACGCGCTGGCGCCCAGGCCCAGGTCGAAATCCTTGACCATGTACAGGGCATCGCTGGAGTCGGTTTTGAGCGGATGTTCGATATCGCCCGTGCCGACGAAAACCGCGTCGTAGCGCTGGCCGAAAAAGTTGATTTTCACGGCCGACGGCGGCTGGAAAATTTTGCGGTTCGGTGCCGTGCCGGGCAGCGCATAGTCATCCGACAGGGCGGCCAGCCGCTTGCCGGTCCATAGCGCGGGATCGGCCGCGAACACATCGAAGCGCCACAGATTGCCACCCATGTCGCCGACATAGGCGCGGTCGCTCAGGCCTTCGCCGTCGAGGTTGGCGTTGATCACGCGCACTTCCGACGGAATGCTCCAGTCCATGCCGGACAGCGTGCCGCCGCCGGCCGCCGCGATGCCGTTGGCAAGTTTGCGGATGAGGCTGCCGTTGGTCGCGTTCAGCACGAATACCGCGCGCCCCGCGCTGTCGGCCTGAGTGACCGTGGTGGCGTCCTGATTGGGGTCGTAGCCGGCGCCGCCGAACAGGGCCAGCGTGTACGCGGCGCTACTGGTGTCGGTCGTCAGTTTGGTCAGTTTGGCCGGCACCAGCGGCGACCAGGTCTGGCTCAGTTCGTCGAAATCGCTGCTGGCGGCACAGGTGGCGCCCACGCAATGCGTGCCGGGCGCGACTTTCCACAATAGTGTGGGCTGGTCGGGACTGGTGACGTCGAGCGCATACCAGGCGCGCCCGCCGCGGCGCAGACCCACGAATAACCATACTTTGTCGCCGGCACTGGCGTTGATCGTGCCGTCGCGATTGGCATCGATCTGCAGCACCGTGATGGGTCCGTCGCCGCCATCGACCACCGCGCCGGGACGATTGTCCATGAGCGCCTTGAGTTGCGGCAGGGCTTCTTCGAGCACGAAGGACCATTGTTCGTCGCCGGTGCAGGTATCCACGGCGTGCAGCATGCCGTCATGGGTCAGGTAGTAAATCCACTGTTTGACAGCGTCGCGCGACGGGTCCGGATTGCCGTCGGCATCGACGCTGCCCTGGCATGCCGCCATGCTGGCGGTGCTGCGCTGGCGACCATCGTAAGTCACCACGCGCGGCGCCGAATGCACGATGGCGGCGTGCGGCCAGTCGCGCCAGGTATTGCAGGCCGTGCCGGCGTTGGTGTCGGAACAATTCGGGTCGCTGGGTTTGCCGCCGCGCGTGTAATTGATGAGCGCGGCGCGGTCGCCCGCGCTCATGGCGGAATTGCCCAGGCGCGCCGCGCTGATGGCGCTGTTGGATTCGGTGAAGGCGTTGCCGCTTGCGCTCAGATCGGCGCTGCCGGATACCCCGGCGATGAAGGTATATACCTGCCGCGTCGAAGGCAGCAGGCTGCCGGCGAGCAGCCTGTCACCGGTGCCGCCCTTGCGCGGATTGCCGCCGTCGTTGAGCCCCGGCGCGCTCGCCCAATAACTCGAGGCCTGATCGTTGAACACGCTGATTACGTGGCCGAACGAGTCGGTCACGAACTGTTCGACATTGCGCACCGTGCTGCCGCTGGTGACGTTCTGGCCGATGATGCAGGTGTCGATGGGTGCATCGCCATTGAACGGATCGGTGCCGCACAGCGTTGCGCCGTGTCCGAACTTGAATTTTTTCAGCGTGCCCGACCAGGCCTGTGCATTGGTCGGCGCAAAAAATGCCATGTAGATGTCTTCGCCGGCATCGGCGCGGCTGTAGGCCGCGGCCGGCACGGTGGGCGTGGCGATGGAGGGCGTCCATTCGCGGATGGCCGCGATCGCCGACGCCAGCGCGTCGGCGAGCGAACGGCTGTCCTCGGCCACATAGTTCTGTCCGCCGCCCTTGGCCGCCGTATTGACCAATACGGCCGGGTTGGCGCCGCCGAACCCTATCGTGTAGGTGGACACATTCTGGGTGTCCGGCACGCTGGTGTTCATGTCGGCCTTGTTCATGTAATAGGCCAGTTCATCCAGCCATATGTAGCCGCCGCCGGCCAGATCGGCGGGCCCGAACGCCTGTCCGGGCGAAGATTCGAACTGATGCGTGGTGGTGTCGGGCGCGGTGTCGGTGCTGTTGTCCAGCACGCCATCCACGGCGCGCGTGCCGGCCGCGCTGTCCTGATTCAGCGCGGCCAGCGCGGTGTCGGCGTCGTGGTCGTCTTCCGGCCCGCCGTCACTGATCAGGATGACATAGTTCTTCTGGCACGACGCCGGTGTGACGGCGTTGGGGTTGGACAGCATGGGCGACTGGTAGGCGCTGCCCGACACGGCGCCGGTGTCGCGCAGGTCGGATTCCGTACCGCCGGCATTGGCGGCGCCGCTGTTGGTGCCGAAGCGCGGCGCTTCGCCGCGAAAATACAGATAGGCCTCGTACAGCGATTCGGTCAGCGGCGTGCGCGAGGCGGCCGTGAGCGCGTTCAGTTTGCCTATGAGTTGCGCGCGATTGTTGAAATAGGCCCAATCGGTGGTTTGCGCCGGATAGGCGTCGGCCGGCGACCCGCTGCAGGTAGGCACCAGTATGGCCGCATCGGTCACGCCGGTGGTGGCCGAATTGCTGACCTGGAAGGTGCGCGTGGCGGAATCGATGGCGACGATGGTGGTCGTGAGCGTCGTGCCTCCATTGCCGGCGCCGGCAATCGTGATCGTGTCGCCTATGCTAAATCCGGCCGTCGACGCGACCACCAGGCTGTTGCTGGCGGCCGCGATGCTGCCCGTGGTGCTGGCGCCTTGCACGCTACAGTCCTTGACGCCCATGGGGCGCATGGCAAAAGCGATGTTGCCGCCGTCGGCCTTGGCGTCGGCGGCGCGCGTCTTGTTGAATACTTCCAGCCCGAAACGCACGCCGTTGGTCGTGGCGGCCAGGTCGGTCAGCGCGTCCTTGGCGATCTGCAGGCGGGATTTGCGGCCTATCGGGTGTCCGCCCGGACCTTTGGGACCGAATTTCCAGTTCAGCCAGTTCACCGAATACATGTCGCTAGCCGCCACGGCGGACCAGTCGACGGCACTGCTGCTGGTCGAGGTATAGGAGTTGTTCGAGCCCGAGGCGGGCGCCGCCTGGAACGGCCGGTTGAACGCGGCGGGCGCACTCAGGAACATGCCTGCGCCATGGCCGGCTTCGCAGTCGTGGTACAGATAGTCGTCGTTGGCCTGGCGGTTATAGACCGGGTAAGTCGTGGCGGTGCCGGTGGTCCCGCCGGTGCAGTTCTGCGCGCTCTGGTTGTTGCAGTTGCGGTTACAGTTGGCGCCGAAGCGGCTGTTGCAAGTCACCGAAGTATCGGCCGTCTCGTTGCAGGTGGCGTGGTGACTGACTCCCGCTATGGTGATGCCGCGGCCACCCACCTGACAGGCCGTGGTGACCCCGGAAATCGCGGCCGGATGCGTGGCCGGCTCGGCCGACGCGGTGCTGGTGGTACCCACGCAACTTGAATCCGGATACACCGCGCCGACGCCCTCGACCGCCACGCCGGGCCCGGTAAACGCGCAGGAATGATTGTCTATGGTCGGGAAACTGTTGTTGCCGCCGGAAAAGCCGCAATCCGCGACGCTGGACAGATCGGGCGCGCCGGGAAAGGTCGGGCCGGGGCCCGAGGTGCTGGTGGAACTGCCGGTCTGCACGCAGCTGCCGCCGCTGCGGCGCGCCGTGTCGGTGGCGTCGAAATAAGTCGTTTCCCCGCTGATGCCGCAGATGCGCGTGGTGATCGCACAACTTGCGGCAACCGTGCCGGAAGTGTTGGATACCCCGGACGCGGCATCGTAATAAGCCGGCGTGCCGGTCGCCAGCCCGAACGCGGGCGTGCCGTCGCGATTGCCCAGCCAGCCGCTAAATACTTCATTGCTGGGTGTGCCGCCGCCCGCCGTGGCGGTGGTGTTGCTCACGGCAAGCAGATTGTAGCCGTACAAGGCGCGCCACACGGCCAGCGTACTGTCGTTCAGCCCGGACACCCGGTCGCGGTGGTTGTAGCCGCCGTGATCGGCGGCCAGCGCCACCCAGGCCGAACTGGACGAGGCGCCCTGCACGCGTATGGGCTGGCCGCGATCGCCCGGCGTGCTTACGTTCGCGTTGTCGCGCGCCGGCAGGTTCGCGCCGGACGGAAACACTCCGTCACCGGTAAAGCCCAGGTAGCCGGTGCGGAAGGTGCCGGAACTTAGCACCGAATTGCCGTTGCGGTTGGCGCCGGGATAGGCGGCCAGGTTGACGGTGTCCAGGTTGTTCAGACGATCCCAGCGCAGCCACTTCTGGCCCAGCAGGCGGCCGGAATTGCGCGCCTGCGTCGATGGTGCGAATACCGTCGAAGGCACCAGCCCCTGCAATACCCCGGCCTGGGCCGGGTCGGTGGTGCCCGACAGGGCGGCGATGGTGCAGGCATTGCGGTCGGCAAAATCGTTGGAATCCGACCACACGATGCCGGCACGATTGACCGCGCCGCCGCTGCCGCTGCCCAGTTCGCGGCGCCAGCCGCGCCAGCGGTTGAACGAACTCGAACGCAGCCGCGCATCGTCCGCCGAGGTAGAGGCCGGCAGCCAGTAAATCCAGGACAGGTCGTTGTAATTGCGCCAGTTGTGGCGTGCGTTGAAATTCACGCTATTGCCGCCTACGGTACTGGCCGGTGTGGCGGCCAGGGCGCTGTCCAGGCTGTCCGTGCCGCGCGCATGGTCGCGCGCGGCGCTCCACAGCGCGATGCGCTGTTCCGGCGTGTTGCCGCCCCAATAACCGGCTTTGGCGCTGGCCTGGGCATTGCGCCGCATCACGTAGCGCGTGGTGCCGGTAATCGCGGCACTCGACCCCGCCGGCGCGGTGGCCACCACATAATCGAAACTGGTCGCGCCGGTTACCGCGGTCACGTCGAAAGTGCCGACGTAGGCCGGATCGCTCACATTATGGATGGATACGCTGTCGCCCACCGCCAGGCCGTGCGCGACGCTGGTCGTCACGCTGATCGTGGTGCCGGCCGCGGCAACCGATGCGATGGGCAGCGTGTCCAGGGTGACGACTTCGCGCTGCGCGAGGCGCGTAAAGCCGCTCGACGCGGAGGTCGACGGCGCGCTGGCCGGCAGCGGCGCAATTACGTACTGGAACTGCGTGGTGCTGGGTATGCTGGCGACGATAAAACTGCCGTTCAGTTGCGCGCCGGCAAAATTGCGCAGCGACACCATTTCGCCGGCTGCCAGCCCGTGCGTGGTGGCGGTGGTTACGGTGACCGTGCCGGTGGTGGCGGAATAGGACGCGCCGCTCACGGCGAGTGGCGCATCGGCCGCGTATTGCGTGTTGCTGCTGCCGTTGTGGATGAAATTCAGATCGTTCCACAGGTATTCCACGTGGGAATCGTAGGCGCCCGGATATTCACGCCAGCCGTCGGCCGCGTTCATGGAATCCGAGGTGTCGAGCAGCATCAGGATGGCCGGTTCCGCGATCGCGTCGGAATTGGGCGTGGCCAGATAAATGTCGGTATCGCGCGCCTCGGCCGGCGCCAGACACGATGCGTAGAGCATCGCGCACGCGGTGACACGGGCGATGACGCGCTCTACGCTGGGTGTGAACATGGGCTGAGCGTAAGTTCGATGTCGGAAAGGGATGCCCCGGCTGCCTTTCCTGCCCGGGTTGGCTCAATTTACGGCAATTGCCGGCGCGCCTTAAGCGATCCGTCCAGCCGCGCGTGATGCATTTGTGATTATGCGGAAAGAATAGATGGGGCTGGGCGCCGGTGGCGCACCGGACAGGCAGTGATCTGGCAATGCATACAGTCTGTCGGCGCACCGCGGCGCCGCTCGCGCGCACGGCGCCGGGGCAAGGGCCGCGCGCGTTGCCGGGAATGCAGGCGCCCGCGGCAGGCGCTTCGCGTCGGGCGGCCGGCGCGATCGTTCGCTGTGTCAGCGCGACGCGCGGCGGAACTGCACGGGCGTCCGGCCGCCAGACAGACGGCCCGCAAGTGCCGCGGCCAGACCTTGCGGCGCGGCGCCTGGTGTCTGAACGCCGGCGTGTTGCCGGCGCCTGGTTGCGGTGTACACCCACCCCCGCCGTCGCTACGGCGCTGTCCCGCATGGTGCGGGCCATACTGCCGTGCATGCGGCGGGCAGGTGCAGCAGCACCAATACCGGTCTGCCCGATACCGTGGCACATCAAAATACGTGCACAATTCGGGATCCTTTGGTCCCATTCTTGCCATGGACAATGTTCTGTTGTTGCTGCTGGCTCTGGCGCTGGTGGCTTTAAACGGGTTTTTCGTGGCGGCCGAATTCGGCCTCGTCAAGCTGCGCCAGACGCGCGTCAAGTCCATCGCCAAGGCCTACGGCATGGCCGGGCGCATCGTGGCGCGCGTGCACGGGCATCTGGATGCCTATCTGTCGGCCTGCCAGCTCGGCATCACGCTGGCGTCGCTGGGCCTGGGCTGGATAGGCGAGCCGGCGTTCGCGCGCCTGCTCGAGCCGCTATTGGCGCAAGTCGGCATCGTGTCGCCGGAAACCGTGCATGGCATCGCTTTCGTGGTGGCCTTCGCGACCATTTCTTTCCTGCACATCGTGGCCGGCGAACTGGCGCCCAAATCGCTCGCGCTACGCATGCCGGAGCGCGTATCGGTGTGGTGCGCCACCCCGCTGTACGTGTTCTATTGGGCCATGTATCCGGCCATCTGGGTGCTCAACGCGAGCGCCCTGTACATACTCAAGCTGTTCGGCCTCAATGCCGCCAGCGGTCACGACAGCAGCTATACGCCGGAAGAACTCAAGCTCATCCTGCGCAGCAGCCGCCCCAACCACGGATTTACCACTGACGAGTGGAATGCGTTCACCAACATGCTCGATTTCAACGAACTGTCGGTGGGCGACCTGATGCGTCCGTTCAAGGAGGCGGCCGTGCTGTCGGCGCAAAATTCGGTCGATCGCAATTTCGATCTGATCGGCGCGCAGCGCTACAGCCGTTATCCGTATCTGGATGCGCAGGGCAAGGTGGCGGGCATCATCCACCTGAAGGATTTGTTCCTGGCCTGGACCAATGACAAGTCGCTCACCGACCTCACGCCCTTCCTGCGCCCGGTGGAAATCGTGCCGCCCAATCTGCCCGCCATGGAGCTGTTCCGCCGCTTGCGCCGCGGCGCGCCGCACTTCGCCGTGGTGGTGAACAGGCTGGGCCGTCCGGTAGGCTTTCTGACGCTGGATAACCTGCTGGGCGCGCTGATCGGCGAAATCCGCGACGAATTCCGGCAGACCGGCCGCGACTGGCTGCAAATGGACGACGGCACGCTGATCGGTCCAGCCAGTTTGCCCATCGTGTCGCTGCAGCGCGCTCTGGGCGTGGAAATCGACGAACAGGAAGTCGAGTCGGTGGGCGGCCTGGTGCTGCAGAAAACCGGCTCGGTGCCGAAAGAGGGCGAGCGCATAGAATTCGACGACTTCGACATCGTGGTCAAAAAGATGCAGGGCCCGCGCATCCTGCTGTTGCGCGTCTATCCGAAACACCGCACCGGCGAGCACCCCGACGAAGGCGCCTGAGCGGAAAGTCGCGTCACTCCTTCGGTTCCGCGCCCCAGCGGCTGGCCAGCACGGCGCAGGTCATGAGCTGGATCTGATGAAACAGCATGAGCGGCAATACCGCGGCGCCGAACGCGTGGGTTGCGAACAGCACCTTGGCCATGGGCACGCCGGTGGCCAGGCTTTTTTTCGAGCCGCAGAAAATGATGGCGATGCGGTCGGCGCGGTCGAAGCCGAGCCGGCGCGCGAGCAGGGCGGTGATGCCCAGCGCGAGCGCGAGCAACAGCGCATTGACCACGACCAGGAGCAGCAAGGTGGCCGGTGCGAGGTGCTGCCACAATCCTTCGATCACCGCCGCCGAAAACGCCGTGTAGACCACCAGCAGGATGGAGCCCTGGTCTACCGCCCGCATCAGTTTCGGATGGCGCTTGATGCCGGCGATGAGCAGCGGACTGGCCATATGTCCGACCACGAAAGGCAGCAGCAACTGCACGACGATTTTCCACAGGCCGTCGAACGACACGCCGGCCGCGCTGCCTTGTCCGCCCAGGAACAGGCTGGTCAGGAGGGGGGTCAGGAATATGCCCGCCAGGTTGCTTGCCGAGGCGCTGCAGACGGCGGCCGCGACATTGCCGCGTGCCATGGAGGTGAAGGCAATGGACGATTGCACCGTCGAAGGCAGCAGGCACAGAAACAGCATGCCGGTCGCCAGCCCCGGCCCCAGGAGCGGCTGCAGGCCCGGTTGCAGCGCCCAGCCCAGCAGCGGAAACATCAGATAGGTGCAACTCAGCACCAGCAGGTGCAGGCGCCAATGGGTGGCGCCGGCAATGATGACGGCGCGCGACAGGCGCGCACCGTGCAGGAAGAACAACAGCGCGATACCCAGGTTTGCAGCCACATCGAAGGCCTGGGCGAGGCTGCCGCTGCAGGGCAGGAAACTCGCCAGCACTACCGTGACGATCAAAAGGCGCGTGAATGTATCGGGCAGTAATCGGGCCGGGGACATGGGCATTTCTTGCAGGGTTGGGGGGGCGTGCGACCCAAGCGGGCGAGGGGCGAGCTTAGCCGGCCGGCCGCGCGCGCGCAATCGGGGTATTCGGCAGGTGGGCCGCACTGTTGTTGCTGCGCACAAACCGGCCGCGCAGTGCCGCGGCCGGCAGCCGCGCGACGCTGCCGGTGTGTCATGTGACCTGCCGCTTTGGCTTGCGGATTCAAGAAAACGCGCGCCCCGCCGTTAGGCGCCTAATGAAAGGTGCGGCGCCGTGGCAAACCCGGCCCTGCCCGTGCCCACAAGCGTTTCGGAGACAGCGCGTTGTATTCCGCCACTACCCGTGCAGCCGCAGCACCTGCCAGCCCGCGATCCGCGGGCCTGGCGTGCATTGAACGTGCCGGCGCTGCGCCGCGGCGCATAGTCTGATGTCTCTGGACGCCCTGTTACGCAGCGTTTTCGAGCAGGCGCCGATAGGCATGGCCGTGGTCGGAATGGATGGCCGCTGCCGCGAAGCCAACCACGCGCTGTCACAACTGTTGGGCTACCGCCGCAGCGAACTGGCCCGCCTGTCGCTGTTCGACCTGACGCATCCCGATGACGCCGCCGTGAGCGCGCTGCAGCGGCGCCGCCTGCAGGACGGCACGGCACAGTCTTTCGCGGTCGAAAAACGCTATCTGCGCAAGGACGGCAGCCCCGTGTGGGTATTGCTCACGGTATCGCTGGTGCGTGCGACGGAGCGCACGCCGCAGTACTACATCGCCCAGTTGCAGGACATTTCCGAGCGCCGCGGCATCGCCGACACGCTGGCCCGCTACGCCGAGGAAATCGAAGATCTGTACCAGAACGCGCCCTGCGGCTATCACTCCGTCGATGCCGAGGGGCTCATCGTGCGCATCAACGACACCGAATTGCGCTGGCTGGGTTACGCACGCGAAGAAGTGGCGGGGCGGCTGCGCACCTACGACCTGCTCGCGCCGGAAAGCCGCGCCGCCTATGAATCCGGTTTCCGGCGCCTGCGCGAATCCGGCGAACTGAGCGACCTGGAACTGGTCATGGTGCGCAAGGACGGCAGCCGGCTCGAGGTGTCGCTGAACGCGACGGCAATCCGCGACGCCGCCGGCAACTACAATCGCAGCCGTTCCACCGTCCATGACATCAGCGAGCGCCGCCGCATCCAGGCGCAACTGGCCGCCGAGGGCGCGCGTAACGCGGCCTTGCTGCGTACCGCGGGTGACGGCATGCTCATCCTGGATCGGACGGCGCGCGTGCGCGACGTCAATCACGCCATGTGCCGCATGCTGGGTCATACGCGCGAAGCGCTGCTGGCCATGCACCCGTCGCAGTGGGACATCGGTTTTTCACTGCTGGAATTGCGCGAAATGCTTGCGCCCGGCCGCCCGCAGGGCCATGTGTTCGAAGCCGAATGGCGCAATCGCGACGGCACACCGGTCGAGGTGGAAATCCACGCCACGCGCGTCACGCTGGATGGCGAAGGTTTGTTGTACATGTCCGCGCGCGACATAGGCGAGCGCAAAAATCTGGCCCGGCGCGAGGGCGCGCGCGGGCGCGTGCTCGAAATGCTGGCGCACGGCGCGCCGCTCGCGCAGTTGCTGGGCGTGATCGCCGAAAGCGTGGAGTACGAACGACCGGATTGTCACCTGGCCATTTTCGTGCTCGACGCGGCGCACGGCCGGCTGGTGCTGACCGGCGCGGCGGCTTTGCCGCAGACACTGCGCGAAGCGCTCGCGGCACCGGACGGTGCCGCCGAAGATTGTCCCGCGGCGCTCGCGGTGCGCCGCTGCGAGGCCGTCATGATCGACCACCTGGGACCGCACGCACAGCGCTCGGCGCGCGTGCGCGCGGCCCGTCAAGCGGGATATGGCGCACTTTGGGCCCTGCCGCTGTTATCCCCCAAGGGCAAGGTGCTGGGCGTGCTGAGCGTTTATCTGCGCCGCGCGCTGGCGCGCTCGGACGCGCCGCTCACCGCGCTGCTGGGCCTGGCCGGCGACCTCGCGAGTGTGGCCATACTGCGGCGCCAGTCCGAGGAAAGGCTGCAACTGGCCGGCCACGTGTACCAGTCGAGCAGCGAAGGCATACTCGTGACCGATGCGGACGATCGCATCGTGGCCGTGAACCCGGCGTTTTCGGTGCTCACCGGCTATGCCGCCGAGGAAGTCGTGGGGCGC
>JAEUNN010000485.1 GCA_016791085.1 Rhodocyclaceae bacterium
GCTGGCGTCGGCGTGTCCCGGTATGGCTGCCATCATGCTCTCCTGGATTCTGTGTTTGCGGAATACGCCGGCTTACTTGCGCGCGGCCTTGATTTCGGAAGCTTGTATCGCTTCGCCCGTGGAATTGCTCCAGGCGTTGCGGGTATAGGTGACCACCGCGGCCAGTTCCACGTCGCTCAGGTGCTTGAACGCGGTCATGGCAGTGCCCGGACGGCCATTCAGTTCGGTGTCGATTTGCGCCTGTTTCGGGCCCAGCACGACCTTCGAGCCGTCCAGCGCCGGGAATGCCGGCGGCGTGCCCTTGCCGCTGGCCTGGTGACAGGCCGCGCAATTGGCTGCATACACCTGTTCGCCGCGCTTCTTGAGTTCGTCCAGAGTCCAGGTCTTGTTCGGGTCATCCGCCAAGGCGGCCATTTTCTTCTTCTGCTCGCCTGCCCAGGCGGCGTACTTTTCGGCCGACACCACGTGCACTTCGATGGGCATGAAGCCGTGGTCCTTGCCGCACAATTCGGCGCACTGCCCGCGATACACGCCTTCCTTTTCGGCACGGAACTGGGTGTCGCGGATAAATCCCGGGACCGCGTCCTGTTTGACGGCCAGCGCCGGCACGTACCAGGCGTGAATCACGTCGGCCGCCGTGGTCAGGATGCGCACCTTCTTGCCCACCGGCACGACCAGCGGATTATCGACTTCGAGCAGGTAGTTCTCGCCTTTTTCGGCCCTGCCGTAAATCTGATCCTGCGGGGTGGACAGGTTGGATACGAAACGTATGCCCTCGCCCTCGCCCTTGATATAGTCGTAGCCCCACTTCCACTGGTAGCCGGTCGCCTTGATCGTGAGATCGGGATTGGAGGTGTCGCGCATGCCCAGCACCACCTTGGTAACCGGCCAGGCGATCGCCAGCAGGATGAACACCGGCACGATGGTCCAGGCAATTTCGACCACGGTGCTTTCGTGGAAATTGGCCGCTTTCGCGCCCTGCGACTTGCGGTGCGCGAACAGCGAATAGAACATCACCGCAAACACCGCCACAAAGATGACTGCGCACACCGCGGTCATCATGTTGTGCAGGAAGTACACTTCCTCGCCCAGTTTCGTGGCCGGCTCCTGCATGTTGAGCTTGTAGGCCGCCTGCGCCGCG
>JAEUNN010000633.1 GCA_016791085.1 Rhodocyclaceae bacterium
ACTACCGGCCATGGCGCTGGCGTCCATCACCAGCAGTATGGGGAGGCCGAGCATTCTGGCGAGTTGGGCCGCATCCGGCTGTCCGTCGTGCAGTCCCATCACGCCTTCGATCAGGATCAGATCCGCCTCTGCAGCGGCCCGCGCCAGCCGCCATCGCGCATCGGCCTCGCCGCACATGGCGAAATCGATGTTTTCGCAGGGCGCGCCGGACGCCATGGCATGCACCTGGGGATCGAGAAAATCCGGCCCGCACTTGAATACGCGAACTTTGCGTCCGGCGCGCCTATGGAGCCGCGCCAGGGCGGCGACTACGGTGGTTTTGCCCTGGCCCGACGCCGCGGCCGACACCAGCCATGCCGGGCAGCGGCGCGTCATCGGTCTATGCCGGCCTGTGCGGCGACTCCGGCGCGGAAGGCGTGCTTGATGTCGGCGATTTCGCTGACGGTATCCGCCGCATCGACCAGAGCCTGCGGCGCAGCGCGTCCGGTTATCACGACGTGCTGCATGGCCGGGCGCAGGCGCAACACCGCCAGCACTTCGTCCAGGCCGACATAGCCGTATTTGAACAGGTAGGTCATCTCATCCAGCAGTACCAGGCCGGTGCCAGGGTCGGCCAAGGCTACGCGCGCCTTGTCCCAGCCCGTGCGGGCGGCCGCGATGTCGCGGCTGCGGCTTTGCGTTTCCCAGGTATAGCCTGCGCCACATGCTTCCCAGCGCACGTTCGGGTCGCGCTGGAAGTATGCCTGTTCGCCGCTTATCGCATCCGATTTGATGAACTGGAACACGGCAACTTTCATGCCGTGCCCCAGCGCCCGCCCCAGCATGCCGAAAGCCGAACTGGATTTGCCCTTGCCGTTTCCGGTGAGCACCAGCAACAGCCCGCGAGCTTGCGTGGCACGGGCTATGGCCTCATCCACCACGGCCTTTTTGCGCGCCATGCGCGCCGCGTGGCGCGCCTCGCGCTCTACGCTCACCGGTCCGGCCGCTGCGCGCGCAGTCCTTCAGCGCCGCTGCGGCGCCAAACCGCCCAGGCGGCGTACAGCAGGGCGGCGGTAGCCACGTAAAAAGCCATGGCAAGCAATGCGCGCGGAAAGTACATCGGCAAGCGCGGCAGAAATTCGGCCAGCGTGGGCGAGTCAAAGCGGCCGCCCAGGAAGTAGAAGCCGCCGCTGGACAACAATTCGGCAACCACGGCCGACGCCGCCACGGCGAGCGCCAGCCTGGGCAGCGTCGCGACATGCTCACGATGTCCGCGCGCATACCAGCGACCGCCCAGCCACAGTGCGGCGTAAGCCGGCAGCAACAGGGCATAGGCGGGGGTAACGCAGAAATCCGACACCCCTGCGTAAGTGATCGCGACCTGGTCGATCAGCGCGGCCAGGCCGCAATAGACAAAGTATGGCCAGGCGCGTTGCATGAACACCCCGGCCAGGAAAAACACCGCCCAGCTCGTGCCGGGAAGGTGATGCATCGAGGCCAGCGTGTGCGGGCGCGTCAATATCATGCTTAGTCCGAGCACCAGCGCGAGCAGCAATTGCTGGCGGGCAGTCAATAAAAGCGGCATGGCCGGGCTCCTTATCGCGGCTGATAACGCAGTGTCAGATACGCGCTGCGCCTGGGCTGGTTGAACAGGTAGGCGGTTTCGTATTCCCTGTCGAACAGGTTTTCTATGCGCCCCTGCAGCCGCCAATCCTGGTTAAGCCGGTATTCGGCGCGCAGGTCCACCGTGGCGTAGGCGCCCAGTTTGATCGTGTTGGCCACGTCGTCGTAGCGCCTGCCCGAGCCGCGCAATGTCGCACCGGCGCTCCATGCGCCGAATTCGCGGTCGGCGCTCAACATCGCGGTCTGATGCGCGCGGCGCGGCAACAGGTTTCCGTAGTTGGGACCCGAGCCGCGATTTTCCGGATCGAGCAAGGTCAGATTGGCCGCCACATTCCACTCGTAAATCCGCGTGGACGCGGTGGTTTCGATACCGCGTATGCGCGCAGAATCGACATTGACCGGCCGCGGGAAAATGAAAACTATCATTTCCGAAATGCGGTTCTCGAAAACGTTGACCGACCAGTTGCCGGCGTCCATTTTCCCTGCCATGCCAAAGTCCAGATTGCGGGACTTTTCCGGGCGCAGGTCAGGATTGCCGAAGCCGAACGGAAAATACAGCTGGTTGAAGGTCGGCGCCTTGAATGCCGTGCCGTAGGACGCAGTTAGCCGCAATTTGGGGCTCAATGCGTAACCCCATACCGCGCCACCGGTATTTTTGCTGCCGAATTGCTCGTTGTCGTCGCGGCGCAATGACAATTGCACTTCATGGCCGGCCAGGGCGGCCAGGTATTGCGCGAACACCGCCGTATTCTTGCGCGACGAAACCGTATAAGCCGTGTCGCTGTTGATGCGATCCTTTTGCCAGTCGAGACCCGCCACCAACTGCTGTCCGGGGCTCAGATCGAAGTCGTTCTGCCACGAAA
The DNA here is from genome assembly GCA_016791085.1 of Rhodocyclaceae bacterium. GTDB lineage: Bacteria > Pseudomonadota > Gammaproteobacteria > Burkholderiales > Rhodocyclaceae > JAEUNM01. The sequence goes on from JAEUNN010000633.1 coordinate 2,466, forward strand.
AGGTATCGCGCGTGGTATCGAAGCGGCCGCGGAAAACGCCGTCCTTGAAATTATCGGAATTGTCCAGGCTCTGGCCCACACGGACGCTGCTGCGCCATATGCTCGTAGGCCGGAAACTCAGGCCGGCGCCCAGCACCTGTTGCACCGTAGCAGATTGATTGACGAAGCCGCCGTCATATTCGTTGCGGCCCTGGGCGCGCAGCCAGTTAAGTTCGAGCTCGGTGTTGTTGTCGAAACGCCAGCCCGCGCGTACCCTGCCCGACAGATTATGATAGCCGTCGCTATCCGGCTCGACCGTGAAGCAACCCGCGCTAAAACTTCCCCGGCAAGAATTGAACCCGCCGGTGTCCTGACTGGATAGCCCCATGCTGTACCAGCCCGCCGAACCGATCGGACCGGACAGCGTAGCCGCCGCCTGGGAACTGCTGTAGCTGCCCACGCCCAAAGTCAGCGAGGGGGTATGTGTCGCGCCGCCCTTGCGTGTGAATATCTGGATCACGCCGCCTATGGCTTCGGAACCGTACAGGCTGGAACGCGGCCCGCGCACGATTTCTATGCGGTCGATCAACTCCACCGGAATGTCCTGGAATGCCGCGGTACCGGCGGTTGCCGAGCCGATTTTCACGCCATCGAGCAGCACCAGCACATGGTCGGAATTGGCGCCGCGCAAAAACACATTGGTCAGTTTGCCGGGACCGCCGTTATTGACGACCGACACGCCGACCTGGCCGCTCAGCATGTCGCCGATCGAACGCGCCTGGCTGCGCTCGATATCGGCGCGCGTAATCACCGTGACCGGGACCAGCGTTTCATCGGCGGTGCGCGCCGTGCGCGTGGCCGTGACGACCACGGTATCAAGTTCGTTGGCGCTCTGGTCGTAGGCGTACGCGACCGAAATACCGAGCAGCGGCAAGGCCGCCAGGGAAATACGAGACAGCATGAACAATCCTCTCTGCGCTCACCCACGCAATTTATTTGTGCCTACAGGCACGCAGAGGGAAATTCGGGAAGATGGTCGCGCATGGACGAACGGCACGCATCTTCGGCGCACCGCCCTCCGCGATACCGATACGATGGAACAGGCCGGTCTCCGGGCTTGCAAGTGGAGTTTGGGCTCGCGGAACGGCGCCTTCCCATGCTTTTGCACAGTGGCGGATTGCCGTTCCGATACTTGCTTACCGTTGCGGGGGCAGCGCCGGAATTGCTCCATGGAGCGCACCGGCTTCCCGTTTAATCTTTTTGGCGAACGCCATCAAGACACCTGAAGCTCGATTCTACCAAACCCATTTGTCCCGGCTGGGCTCCGGAAGGACGTTACGGCCCAAACGTGCGGTCGCCGGCTGCAAGTGTCGCCTTCTTGCCAAAAGCTTGGCCGGAGAGCCAGCACATTGCACCGCACAAGCCTTGCCTGCGACCGCGCCAGGCCCGGCACAGGCCGGCGAGCGTCACCAAACCAGGGCCATTCAACCCTACTCGGCAGGGCAATTTGCCGCGAAGCGTGACGCAACGCAGCAATTTCTGACGAAATCTTGATCCAGACGCTTGTTGCGCTGCACATATTTGAGCAGGATTGCGCAAAACGTTTGCGTGCCGCGCGCCGGTATTGCCGAGGACTTCACCATGAAACGCTTCCATGTACACCTACACGTAACCGATCTGCAGGCCAGCATAGATTTTTATTCGCGCCTGTTCGCCGCCGACCCCGTGCGCGTCGAGCGCGACTACGCGAAATGGATGGTGGACGATCCGCGCCTGAATTTCGCCATTTCCACGCGCGGCGTGCAGCCGGGCATAGACCACCTGGGCATCCAGACCGACAGCCTGGCCGACCTCGCCGCCATGAAAGAACGCGCCGAATGCGCCGACATGGTGGTGCTGGATGAAGGCCAGACCACCTGCTGCTACGCGCGCAGCCAGAAACATTGGGTGGTGGACCCGCAGGGCATGTCCTGGGAACATTTCCACACCATCGCCAACCTGCCCGTGTATGCGGCCGACACCGCAGACGCCGGCGGCCATCGTGCGCCGGTCGAACGGCCGGCGACCAATGATGGCGCCGAAGCCGCACCCAAAATTCGCAGCCGGCCGGTCGGGGCCGCCGTCGAGTAGACCGGCGCCTGCGGCGGCTGGGCGGCACCCGCGCCCAGCGCGGGGCACCGGCTTCACAGCCGTATCGCCTCCGCCAGGTGCGCATAGGTCACCGCCACGCGGCGCAAATGGCGGGACTCCGGATGGGCCAGCAGCCATAGTTCGGTTTCGGCTTCGTCTAGCGCCGCGCTGAGTGGCCGCACGTCGTTGCGGCGTGCCGCCAGAAACATCGGGAATATACCCACGCCCAGCCCCAGGGCCGTCAGTTCCAGCACCGACTGTATGCTGCTCACGCGCAGGCGCGGCTGCACCCTGGGAAAATGGCGCCGGCGCCAGAGTACCGAAGGGTGTTCCGGCAGCGCGTCATCGACCCCTATCCAATCCACGCGGCCGGCTTCCACGTCGGCCCAATCCGGCGCGCCGGGCCCCTGCGCGGCATACAGCGCCACGCGTATCGGTCCCAGCAACCGGCCCACGAGATGCGCCGGCGGCCGTTTGGTGGCGCGCACGGCCAGATCGGCGTCGCGCCGCGTCAGGCTGGCCAGTTCATTGCCCGTATGCAGTTCGAAATTCAGCAGCGGGTGGATTTCCTGCAAACCCGCCAGCACCGGCGCAACCACGCCGTGCAGGATGGTATCGGTGGTCGTGATGCGCACCGATCCGGATACCTGGGTCGGCGCCGCTTCGACCGAAGAACGCGCCGATTCCAGCGCCGCCTCCATGTGTTCCGCGTGGGCCGCCAGCTGCGTGGCCAGTTCGGTCGGCAGATAGCCGGTGCGCGTGCGCTCGAACAGGCGCCGGCCCAGATTGCGTTCCAGCCGCTGCAAGTTCCGGAACACCGTGGACGCATCCACGCCCAACCGCTCGCCCGCGCTGGCCAGGGTGCCGCCGCGGCCCAGCGCCAGCACGACTTCCAGATCGGTGGAACTGAGGCGGTATTGCGATTTTGCAATGGATGTTTGCTTCATGGCCTATTTCCAAAGCACATACGCAATCGTACAGTGCATTCACCTCTTTCACAATCAAGGAATTGCCATGAAGCTCCCGACCACAGATACCAGTCTGTCGACCGAACTGGGCATCACGCTGCTGCGTATCGCCCTGGGCGTCATGTGGATCGCCCATGCACTGCTCAAACTGCTGGTATTCACGCTGCCCGGCACGGCCAGCTTTTTCGACAGCGTGGGCATACCGGGCCTGCTGGCCTACCCGGTGTTCGCGGCCGAACTGGCCGGGGGCATCGCGCTGGTGCTGGGCATCTACGCGCGCCAGGTGTCGCTCGCGCTGCTGCCCGTGATGCTGGGCGCGACCAGCGTGCATCTGCACAACGGCTGGGTATTCACGAGCGCCGGCGGCGGCTGGGAATACCCGCTGTTCTTGAGCGTGGCATCGCTCGCCCTGTGGCTGCAGGGCGACGGCGCCGGCGCCCTGCGGCGCAGCAAGCGCTACGTCCCGCAAATCGGACGTGCCTGAAAGTTCGTCCGCGCATTTCCCCCAACCCGACAGCCTAAGGAAACACATCATGAAACTTTATTACTCCCCGGGCGCCTGCTCGCTCGCCGTTCATATCGCCCTGCGCGAACTTGGCCTGCCGTTCGAGGCGGCGCGAGTCGATCTGGCCACCCACCGGCTCGCGGACGGATCCGACTATTACGCGATTTCGCCGCGCGGCTATGTGCCGGTGCTCGAATTCGACGACGGCGCGCGCCACAGCGAGGTGGCGTCCTTGTTGCAATACCTCGCCGACCGCGATGCCGCGCAGACGCTGATCGGGCCGACCGGCAGTCAGCGTCGGCTGGAAGTGGTCGAGTGGCTTAGTTTCGTGGCCAGCGAACTGCACAAGGTGTTCAGTCCCTGGCTATGGCACAAGGACACCGCGCCATCGACGCGTGCGGCCGTGCGCGAAAAACTGTCCACGCGCTTTGCGGAACTGGACCGGCATTTTGCGGCGCACGAATATCTCGCCGGCGCCTACAGCGTGGCCGACGCCTACGCCTACGCCATACTTAACTGGGTGAATTTCCTGGCCATACCGATTTCGGACTATCCGCAGCTGAAGGCCTACCTGGCGCGCATGGCGCACCGCCCCGCGGTGGAGGCGGCGCT
>JAEUNN010000652.1 GCA_016791085.1 Rhodocyclaceae bacterium
CGGCACCACGCAGTAATCGCAATGTCCGGCTTCGACTTCGCGGAAACAGTCGTCTATGGTCGCCGCCGGCACCAGTTCCGGCGCCGACCCGAAATGCCGCCGCGCCGCGACCTGGGTAAAGGTACCCGCCGGGCCCAGGTAAGCCACCCGCAGCGGTTGTTCGAGCGCCATGCAGGCCGACATGATTTCGCGGAACACGCGCTGTACCGCAAGGTCGGGCAGCGGGCCCGGATTGGCATCGGCCAAGCGCCGCAGCACCTGCGCTTCGCGCTCGGGGCGGTACAGGCGCCCTTGTTTGACCTCGCCGATGCGGTGCGCAAGTTCGGCACGGCGAGAAATGAACTGCAGCACCTGCAGGTCGATGGCGTCTATGCCGTCGCGCAGGCGCTTCAGTTCGGCATCCGGATCGGAATCTGCGGCAGGCTGCTCGCTCATGCCTGCACTCCGCTGGCCAGACGCGCGGCGCACAGGCCGTGCCGCGCCCAGCGACGGAAACCCGAACTGGCGAGTAAGGGAAAATATGCGTTCATGTATCCCCAGGCGCGCCGGCGCAAATAGGGTTGCGGCGGGTGGTCAGTCGTGCAAAGGCAGGTAGCGTACCGCCAATACACCCTTGATGCCAGCAATTGCGCGCAGCGCATCCTCGCGTACCGGTGAATCCACATCCACCAGCGTGTAGGCCATTTCGCCGCGCGATTTATTGAGCATGTTGTGGATGTTGAGGCCGGCACGGCCCATCACGCTGGATATCTGGCTCACCATGGCGGGCACGTTGGCATTTGCGATCGCCAGTCGGTAGGCCGATTCGCGCTCCATTTGCGCGTGCGGGAAATTCACCGAATTGGTGATGTTGCCGTGTTCGAGGAAGTCGCGCAGCTGATCCGCCACCATGATGGCGCAATTGTCTTCGGCTTCGCGCGTGGATGCGCCCAGGTGCGGCAGCGTGATCACGCCGGCCTGGCGGTGCAGTTGCGGACCCGGAAAATCGCACACATAGGCGCGCAGGCGGTGCGCCGACAGCGCAGCCAGCACGGCTTCGTCATCCACCACGCCTTCGCGCGAAAAATTCAGCAGCACCATGCCCTGTTTGGCGGTGTCGAGCACCTTGGCGTTGATGAGCTTGCGCGTGGCTGGCAACAGCGGTACGTGCAGCGACACGAAATTGGCGTTTTTCAGCACTTCCGCGACCGATCCGGCCTTGCGCACCTGGGACGGCAAGCTCCAGGCCGCATCGACGGTAATTTCCGGATCGTGGCCGAGCACGTTCATGCCCAGCTTGATGGCCGCGTCGGCGACCAGGCAGCCTATTTTGCCCAGGCCGATCACGCCCAGCGTGTGGCCGGACAGTTCTATGCCGGCAAACGCCTTTTTGCCTTCCTCGACGAGCGGATCCCAGTCCGCCACGGCGGGGTCCAGCCCGCTCACGAATTGCAGCGCCTGCGGCAGGTTGCGCGCGGCCAGCAGCATGCCCGCCAGCACCAGTTCCTTGACCGCATTGGCGTTGGCGCCCGGTGCGTTGAACACCGGCACACCGCGCGCGCTCATTTGCGCCACCGGTATGTTGTTGGTGCCGGCGCCGGCACGGCCTATCGCCTTCACGCTGGCGGCGATATTGGCCGCATGCAGGTCGGCCGAGCGCAGCATGATGGCGTCCGGTGCGCTGGCTTCCTTGCTTACCGTATAGCGGTCGGCGGGCAGGCGGCTCAAGCCCACCTGCGCGATCTGATTCATGATCAGTATTTGGTAGGGTACGCCCATGTCGTGTCCTCGCGGCGGCGGCCTTCAGGCGTGGCTGGTTTCGAATTCCCGCATGTAATCGACCAGCGCGCGCACGCCTTCCAGCGGCATGGCGTTGTAGATCGACGCACGCATGCCGCCCACCGAGCGGTGGCCCTTCAGCTGCACCATGCCGCGCGCCTTGGCGCCCTTGAGAAATTCGTCGTCGAGCGCGGCATTGGCCAGCACGAACGGCACGTTCATGCGCGAACGGTCGGATTTGGCGACCGGGTTGCTGTAGAACGAGGACTGGTCGAGGTAGTCGTACAGCAGGCCGGCTTTCTGCTCGTTGATCTGCTGCATCGCGGCCAGCCCGCCCTTGCGCTTGAGCCACTGGAACACCAGCCCGGCGATGTAGATCGAGTAGGTGGGCGGGGTGTTGTACATCGAGTCGTTATCGACGTGGGTCTTGTAATCGAGCATGGTGGGCGGCACGGGCTGGCCGACACCGACCAGATCTTCGCGCACGATCACGATGGCGAGCCCGGCCGGGCCGATGTTCTTTTGTGCGCCGGCGTAGATGAGCCCGTACTTGGACACGTCCACGGGCTTGGACAGAATGTTCGAGGACATGTCCGCCACCAGCGGCACCGCGCCGGTTTCGGGCGTGTAATGGAATTCCACGCCACCTATGGTTTCGTTGGCGCAAATGTGCACATAGGCCGCGGCGGGGTCGAGTTTCCACTGCGACTGCGGCGGCACATAGGTGAAATTGCGGTCTTCCGCACTGGCCACGACATTCACGCGGCCAAAGCCCTTGGCCGCCTTGATGGCCTTTTTCGACCATTCGCCGGTATGCACGTAATCGGCGGTGCCCAGGCCGCGCAGCAGGTTGGCCGGAATCATTTCGAACTGCAGCGTGGCGCCGCCCTGCAGGAACAGGATTTTGTAGTTGGCCGGCACGCCCAGCAGTTCGCGCAGGTCGGTCGCCGCCTGCTCGTGTATGGACATGTATTCCTTGCCGCGGTGGCTCATTTCCATGACGGAATGGCCGCAGCCGTGCCAGTCCAGCATTTCTTCCGCGGCCTGGCGCAATACTTCTTCGGGCAGCGCGGCCGGGCCGGCGCTGAAATTGAATATTCTCGACATGGCTGGCTCTCTCCCCCTGCATTGAGCGCAGGCCCGGCAGGCTGTGCGCCGCCGGCCGCGCGATTTACTCTTGTTCGTCGTCGGTTTCGACGACTTTTTCGACGCCCGCCAGCAAGGTGCCGTCATCCAGATTGATGAGCGTCACGCCCTGCGTGGAACGGCCCAGTTCGCGTATGTCGGCCACGCGCGTGCGGATGAGCACGCCGCCGGTCGAAATGAGCATGATTTCGTCTTCCGGATCGACCAGCACGGCCCCCACCAGCGCACCGTTGCGCTCCGAGGTGGTGATGGCGATCACGCCCTTGGTGCCGCGCCCATGGCGCGGGTATTCGGTAACCGGCGTGCGCTTGCCGAAGCCGTTTTCGGTGGCCGTCAGCACGGACAGGGTTTCGCCCTTGGCGACCAGCATGGACAGCACGCGCTGGCCGGCTTCGAGCATCATGCCGCGCACCCCGCGCGCGTTGCGGCCCATGGGGCGCACGTCGTCCTCGCTGAAGCGCACGGCCTTGCCGGCATCGGAAAACAGCATGACGTCGCAACTGCCGTCGGTGATGGAAACGCCGATCAGGTAGTCGTTTTCGTCCAGATCCACGGCGATGATGCCGGCTTTGCGCGGATTGGCGAAGTCCGTCAGCGGCGTTTTCTTGACCGTGCCGAAAGCCGTGGCCATGAATATGAAATGGCTTTCGTCGAAGTCGCGCACCGGCAGCACGGCGGTGATTTTTTCGCCATCCACCAGCGGGAACAGGTTCACGATGGGTTTGCCGCGCGAGTTGCGCGAACCTTCCGGCACTTCGTACACCTTGAGCCAATACACGCGGCCGCGGCTGGAAAAGCACAGGATGTGGTCGTGCGTATTGGCGACGAACAGCTGATCGACGAAATCGTCCTCTTTCACGCTGGCCGCCTGCTTGCCGCGCCCGCCGCGCTTCTGCGAGCGGTAGTCGGCCAGAGGCTGGCGTTTGAAATAGCCGGTGTGCGACAGCGTGACCACCATGTCCTGCTGCGCGATGAGGTCCTCGATGCCCAAATCCTGCGTGTTCAGCACGATTTCCGAGCGCCGACCGTCGCCGAATTCGCCGCGCAGCGCGCTCAGCTCTTCGCCGATGATGGCCGTGATGCGCTCCGGGCGCGCGAGGATGTCGAGCAGGTCGATGATGGTGTCTATGACCTGCCGGTATTCCGCCAGCACCTTTTCCTGTTCCAGGCCGGTCAGGCGCGCGAGCTGCATGTCCAGGATGGCTTTGGCCTGCAGGTCGGACAGGTGGTAGCTGCCGTCGCGCAGGCCGTATTCGGGCGCCAGTCCGTCCGGGCGCAGGTTTTCCGCACCGGCGCGGGCCAGCATTTCGCCCACCAGCGCCGAGCGCCAGGAGCGCGCCATGAGGGCTTCCTGGGCGGCGGAGCGCGAAGCCGAGGCCTTGATGAGGGCGATGATTTCGTCGATGTTCGACAGCGCCACCGCGAGGCCTTCGAGTATGTGCCCGCGCGCACGCGCCTGGCGCAGTTCGAACAAGGTGCGCCGCGTGACCACCTCGCGCCGGTGCGCGAGGAAACATTCCAGCATCTGCTTGATGTTGAGCAGCCGCGGCCGGCCATCGACCAGCGCCACCATGTTGATGCCGAAGGTGTCCTGCATCTGGGTGAGCTTGAACAGATTGTTCAGCACCACCTCGGCGACCTCGTTGCGCTTGAGTTCGATCACCACGCGCATGCCCTGCTTGTCGGATTCGTCGCGAATTTCCGACAGGCCTTCCAGGCGCTTTTCATTGACCAGTTCGGCGATGCGCTCCAGCAGGGACTTCTTGTTCACCTGGTAGGGCAGTTCGTCGATCACGATGGCCTGGCGCTGGCCGCGGTCGATGTCCTCGAAGTGCGTGCGCGCGCGCATGATCACGCGGCCGCGCCCGGTCAGGTAGCCCTCGCGCACCCCGGACACGCCGTAAATGATGCCGGCGGTCGGAAAATCCGGCGCCGGGATGATTTTCATGATTTCTTCGATCGCCAGTTCGGGATCGGCCAGCAGGGCCAGGCAGGCATCCACGACCTCGCCCAGGTTGTGCGGCGGGATATTCGTGGCCATGCCCACCGCGATGCCCGAACTGCCGTTGATCAGCAGGTTGGGCACGCGCGCCGGCAGGATGAGCGGTTCTTTTTCCGAGCCGTCGTAATTGGGCCCGAAGTCGACGGTTTCCTTGTCGATGTCGGCCAGCAGCTCGTGCGCGATTTTCGCCAGGCGCACTTCGGTGTAACGCATCGCGGCAGGGTTGTCGCCGTCGACCGAGCCGAAATTGCCCTGTCCATCGACCAGCATGTAGCGCAGCGAAAAATCCTGCGCCATGCGCACGATGGTGTCGTAGACCGCGGTATCGCCGTGCGGATGGTACTTACCGATCACGTCACCGACCACGCGGGCAGACTTCTTGTAGGCCTTGTTCCAGTCGTTGCCCAGTTCGTGCATCGCGAACAGCACGCGTCTATGCACCGGTTTGAGGCCGTCGCGCACGTCGGGCAGCGCGCGGCCCACGATTACGCTCATCGCGTAATCGAGATAAGAATGGCGCATCTCGTCTTCCAGCGAGATGGGCAATGTTTCCTTGGCAAACGGGGTCATGAAGCGGAAAAAGCCGGTGGCGGCAGGCAGCGGCCTGTCGGAGCAAAGCGCGGAATGTTACCACGATGCGCCCGTATCCGGGCGCGGCATCCAATGCCCGCACCAGCGCGGTGCAAGGGCGCGAGCGGCGTTGTTAATTGTCGGCCCGATTACAGCGCCGGACCGGGTTTTCGTGCTGCAATCCGCGGCTATATACTAGGTTTCAGGGGGATTGCCCTGGCATCCGGCAGGCGGGCGCGAGCGGCTCAGGTCGCGTGTTTCCGCCGGCACTGTGCACGACAAAGCCAACAACAGGAGGAAATATGCGTCAAACCACAGTTGCGGCGCTGGCCGCACTTTATCTCGGCGGCATGAGTGCCGCCGTCGCTCAAACCAACCCCGGCAGCGGCTACATGACCGACCAGCGCGGCGAAGTCGTGCGCAGCGGCAGCGGGCTGTGCTGGCGCACCAGCGCGTGGACGCCGGCCTCCGCCAGCGCGGCGTGCGAGGCCGATCTGGCCGCACCTGCGGCGGGCGCTGCCGCAGCACCTGCCGCGGCGGCAGCGGGCGCTGCGGCCGCCCCGGCCGCTGCCGCCGCTGCCCCGAAAAAATGCGACTTCACGGTTACGCTCGCCAACGACGAAACTTTCGATTTCGACCGCGCCAAGCTCAAGCCCGCCGCCATCGCCAAACTGGACCGCGACGTGCTGGCACGCCTGAATTCCTGCGCCTCGCTCAAACTGGTGCTCATCACCGGCCACACGGACCGGCTGGGCCAGGCCACGCACAACCAGAAGCTGTCCGAACAGCGTGCCGAAGCCGTGCGCGCCTATCTGGCCGGCAAGGGGGTGCCAGGCGACAGCATGGACACCATGGGCGCCGGCAAAACCCAGCCGGTGTCGGGCCTGCGCTGCGACGACGCGCTGCAGCGCCAGGCGCTCATCGCCTGCCTCGCGCCCAACCGCCGCGTCACGATAGAAGTGCAGGGCCCGGCGCGCTGACGCCAGCCGGCGGCCGCGCCGCGGCCGCCGCGCGCTTGCCGGCCGGGCGCCGGCATGGCGCGATTGCGCATACAATCCGCGCGTCACCGAACGCCCCGGAGCGTGCTTTTGGACACCCAGCCGCAAAATGTCGACCTGCTCATCGAAGCGCGCTGGGTACTGCCCATAGAGCCGGCCGACAGTTGTCTGGCGCACCACGCCGTGGCCGTGCGCAAAGGCCGCATCGTGGACCTGCTGCCCATCGCCGAGGCGCGCCAGCGCTATGTCGCCGGCACCCGCGTGGAACTGCCCGACCACCTGCTCATGCCCGGCCTGGTGAATACCCACGGCCACGCCGCCATGACCTTGCTGCGCGGCTATGCCGACGACCTGCCGCTCATGCGCTGGCTGCGCGAACGCATCTGGCCGGCCGAAATGAAGCATGCCGGCGAACAGTTCGTATACGACGGCACCCTGCTCGCCTGCGCCGAAATGTTGCGCGGCGGCATCACCTGCACCAACGATATGTATTTTTATCCGGACGCCGCCGCGCGCGCGTTCGATCGCGCCGGCATGCGCGCCCTGGTCGGCATGATCGCCATCGACTTTCCGACCGCCTATGCTTCCGACGCCGCCGATTACCTGGCCAAGGGCCTCGCCACGCGCGACCTCTGGCGCAAGCACGAACGCATAGGATTCGCGCTCGCGCCGCACGCCCCCTACACGGCCAGCGATGCCACGCTTGCCCAGGTAGGCCTGCTGGCGGCACAGCTCGACCTGCCCGTACATATCCACGTACACGAAACGGCCGGCGAAATCGAACAAAGCATGCAGGAGCACGGAGTCCGCCCTTTAGTGCGGCTTGCGCGGCTCGAATTGCTGGGGCCGCAACTAATCGGCGTGCATGCAGTCCATTGCAACGTACAGGATATCGAGCTGCTGGCGCGCCATGCCTGCCATGTTGCGCACTGCCCAACTTCCAATATGAAACTGGCCAGCGGTATTGCACCCATCGCGCAAATGCAGGACGCCGGCATCAACGTCGGCCTGGGTACGGACGGAGCGGCCAGCAACAATCGTCTCGACCTGTTCCAGGAGATGCGCCACGCCGCGCTGCTTGGCAAGGTGGCGCACTGCGATGCAGCAAAATTACCGGCCCACAGGGTGGTACAGATGGCGACACTGGATGGCGCGCGTGCGCTCGGTGTCGATCGCCATATAGGTTCGATCCGGGCCGGGAAATATGCCGATCTATGCGCAGTGAATTTCGCGTCGGCACATTTGCAGCCGGTGTATGACCCGGCTTCGCACCTTGTGTACGTGGCGGGACGGGACGATGTCAGCCACGTATGGATACAAGGCGAGGCGCTTGTTGAAAATGGTAAACTGTTGCGCATGAGCAACGAATCGATGCTGGCACTGACTTCTGTATGGCACAATGCCCTAAGCGCTTAATTTGCCGACGCTGTGGCGCGTGGTTTTTTGCGCTGCAGCGTGGTATGCTTCGGGGCTCTCCGCCCGGCTACCGGGGCCCATTGGGCACGTAGCAACCCGAAGCGACCGGATTTCGGGCCCGCCAATTTCTTCGAGCGCATTTGGTCAATTTTTAATTCAAACTGAGGGAAATACGATGAAATTCATCCCGACAAAAAGTCTTCTGATTGCCTCGCTGCTGGCAGTAGTAGGCGTTAGCGCGCAAGCGCAAACCATTCCTTACCTGATCGACGGTCGTGGCGAAGTCGCCACCAGCGGTACCGGCCTGTGCTGGCGTACCGGCTACTGGACGCCCCAGTTGGCCGCTGAAAATCCCAAGTACGGCTGTGCTTGCGACAAGGACCTCATGCCCGCCGACAAGTGCGGTGCCGCGCCTGTCGCCGCCGCCCCGGGTGCCGCCCCTGCCGCGCCTGTGGCCGGTCCCAAGCCCGCCAGCTCCAAAGTAACCCTGTCTGCCGACGCCCTGTTCGATTTCGACAAGGCCGTGCTGCGCCCCGAAGGCAAATCCAAACTGGATGACCTCGCCAGCCAGGCCGGCAAGCTGAATCTGGAAGTCATCATCGCGGTCGGCCACACCGACCGTATCGGCAGCGACGCCTACAACCAGAAACTGTCCGAGCGCCGCGCCGCCGCGGTCAAGACCTACCTGGTCGGCAAGGGCGTCGCCGCCAACAAGGTCTACACCGAAGGCAAGGGCGAAAAGCAGCCCGTGACCGGCGACAAGTGCAAGAAGATGGGTCCCGAAAACGGCAAGAACAAAAAACTGGTCGAGTGCCTGCAACCCGACCGTCGCGTGGAAATCGAAGTCATCGGCACGAAGTAAACCGCAAAACGCGACTGCGGTAATTGAAAGCCCTGCTTCGGCAGGGCTTTTTCATGGGCGCCCGGATCGCGCATAATCGCGCGACGTAACGCATTCCGGGCCACGCCAGGCCGCGCCGCAACGGCGGACCTTGCCCACGCCCCTCAGCCACCGCGAGCACAACCATGAGCACAGCAAATGTCGATCCGGCCGAATTGCAAAAATTCGGCGACCTGGCCCACCGCTGGTGGGATCCCGAATCCGAATTCAAACCTCTGCATGCCATCAATCCGCTGCGCCTGGACTGGATAGACCAGCGCGCCGGGCTGGCCGGCAAACGTGTGGTCGATGTAGGCTGCGGCGGCGGCATACTTTCTGAAAGCATGTGCCAGCGCGGCGCCCAGGTCACCGGCATAGATCTTTCGGACAAGGCGCTGGGCGTGGCGCGCCTGCACCTCTACGAAAGCGGGCTGGACGTCGATTACCGGCACATCGCGGCCGAAGCCCTGGCCCTGGAACAGCCCGGCACGTACGACGTGGTGACCTGCCTGGAAATGCTCGAACACGTGCCCGACCCGGCCAGCACCGTGCGCGCCTGCGCCACCCTGGTGAAACCCGGCGGCCACGTGTTTTTCTCCACGCTCAACCGCAACCCCAAGTCTTACCTGTATGCCGTAATCGGCGCGGAATACCTGCTGCGCCTGCTGCCGCGCGGCACGCACGACTACGCCAAATTCATCCAGCCCGCCGAACTGGCCGCGCACGCGCGGGCTGCCGGCCTGGACATGCGCGAACTGTGCGGCATGACCTACAGCCCGATATCGCGCAAGTACAGCCTCGTCCCCGACACCGGCGTAAATTACCTCGCACATTGCGTGCGCGATGTTTGACGCGATACTGTTCGACCTCGACGGCACGCTTGCCGACACCGCGCCCGATCTCGGCCGCTGCCTGAACCTGGTTCGTGCCGAACTGGGTCTCGCGCCCATGGAACTGGGCCAGCTGCGTCCGCACACCTCGAGCGGCGTGCGCGGCCTGCTCGGCGCCGGCATGGACCTGCGCCCGGACCACCCCGAATACCGCAAACTCGCGGACCGTTTTCTGGAGCATTACGCGGCGGGTCTGTGCGTGCATTCCATGCCTTTCGAGGGCATGGAGGCCGTGCTCGCGCAAATCGAAGCGCGCGGACTGCCCTGGGGCGTGGTCACCAACAAGGCCGCGCGTTTCACCACGCCGCTGGTCGCCGCGCTGGGCTGGCAACAGCGCGCCGCCTGCGTCGTGAGCGGCGACACCACGCCGCACGCCAAACCGCATCCGGCACCGCTATTTCACGCCGCCCAGGCCATGGGCGTGGCCGCGGCGCGCTGCGTCTATGTCGGCGACGACCTGCGCGACATCCAGGCCGCGCGCGCAGCCGGCATGGGCGCGCTGGCCGCGGCCTGGGGCTATCTGGGCGCGGGCCAGCCCATACACGAATGGGGCGCCGACGCCGTAATCGAGCACCCCGCCGCCTTGCTTGCCGCGCTGGGGCTGTAGCACGGCCGGCGCGAATGCCCGGCCAATGCGCCCCCCGCCCGATTAGGAGCCGGCAAACATCCACCATGGCCGCCGAAAGCGGCCTGGCACACCGCACAACCCGCATTTCCGGCCAACCCGGCTCCGACTCCAGCCATCCAGGCGCGATACAGCGCGGCCCGTGCGGCGCCGCAAACGCCACCCCGGGCGCTTCGCCGTGACCGAACTGGCCCTGCCGGGGCCCGAATGTTACAATTCCATTCCGAACGGAACATCAGGATTGGCATGGCGTCATAACCTGCGTTCCGAACACCGGGGGCGACCTGGCTTCGACGTGGGTCGCGAAGCAGTACAGTGCATACCGAGGACCAGTGACCTCGTAAATCCATCTGGAAACTTACAAACGCCAACGACGAGCGTTTCGCTCTCGCCGCTTAACACCGGCGAGCCCTGCACCGGTCTGCCGATGGGCCGGGTCGCGCAAGCGGCAGCAGGGTAATCCACACCGGCTAAGG
>JAEUNN010000672.1 GCA_016791085.1 Rhodocyclaceae bacterium
AGCCTGGGTCCAGGTCGAACCGCCGTCGAACGACACTTCGACGACTTCATTGCTGCCCAGCGGCGCGGATAGGGTGCCGCTCACGCTGCGGTTGGCCGAGCCGTCCGAAGTCAGGAAGTCGCTCGCCGAGGCGCCCGTATCCTTGCTCATGGATACGATGCTTGCGGTTTGGGCCGGTGTGCCGGGCGCCGTGGTGTCGTTGGTGACGGCCGTGCCCGCCAGGGCCGCGGCCAGGTTGCCCGCGACGTCCTGCAGCGGGGTCGTGCCCGGCGTGTAAGTCACGAGTATGTTGCTGTCGCCGAACGCGATCGCGCTGGCCAGCGTGAGGGTTACGGTTTTGGCGCCGGTATTCACGCTGACGCCGGTCACACCCACCGCGGTGTTGCCGGCGCCCATCGTGACGCTGAAATCGCCCGCGGCGGGCGTGAGGCTCGCGATGCCACTGCCCGCTTCGGTGTAGCTCAGAGTGAGCGTATTGCCGTCGACATGGGCCGAATTCAGTGCCGGTGCGGTCGTATCGACGGTAATGGTCGCGGCATTGACCGAGTCGCTGCCGGTATTGCCGGCGATGTCGGTCTGCCGCACCCGCACGCTGCCGGCCGCATAGCTGCCTTCGGCCAGGCTGAAACTGGTGCCGCTGCCGTCCGTCCAGTTTGCGCCGCCGTCGCTGCTGTATTCCCAGCTTTCCAGGTCGGATGCCAGTGTGACATTGACTGTGCCGTCCTTGCTGCTGTCGTCGCTGCTGCTGTTGCCGGTGTCGTTGGCGAGCGCGAATGCCGGCGCGGCAACCGTGGTATCCAGCGTATAGGTATAAGCCGGCGAGGACGGGCCGGTGTTGCCGGCCGCGTCGATCTGCCGCACATAGATCGTGTTGCTGCCTTCGGCCGGGGTCGGCGCGACGCTGCTCCAGTGCGTGCCGTCCGTACTGTATTCGACCGTTGCGCCGGGTTCGACGCCGGACAGGCTGAGCCCGGCGCTATTGGTGATGCGGTCCGCGGCGCTGGAACCGCTGTCGGTGGCAAGCGCCACGCCCGGTACCGCGGGGGGCGTGGTGTCTATGAGCAGTTCATTGCTGGTCGGATCCGAGCGCGTGTTGCCGGCCGCATCGCGCAGCGTGGCACTTACCGAATAGATTCCGTTGAATCCGCCTGCGGTGGCTGGCGTCAGCGCATGCTCGGCCGGAATTTGCAGGGTCCAGTTGGTGCCGTTAAGGCTCAGCTTGCCGTCGCCGTCGGTGTAGGTGATGCCATTCACGGTCACCGTGAGCACTTCGCCGGCAGCCGGTTCCGCCGTGCCGGTAAGTGTGGGCGTGGTGTCGTTGCTGATCAGCGCGTTCACACTTACCGCGCCGCTGGGCGCTGCGGTATCTATGCTTATGGCCTGGGTGGCGGTGCTGCCGCTCTGCGCTTCCAGCGTATAGTTGCCGTCGGCCAGCGTGGTGCCGCGGTAGTCGTAAGTCCAGTTGCCGGCGCCGTCGGCCGTTACGGTGGTGGTGAATTCCAGGTTGTTGCCGGCGTCCTTCAGTGTCAGGTGCACGTTGGCGCCGCCGCTCGCGGAACCGCTGAACACCAGCGTATTGTCGCGCGTCTTGAAGTCGTCCGGCGTGCCGCTGTCATCGCTGATGCCGTCTATGGACACCGTGCCGGCTTTGTCGTGCAGCACGCTGGCGGTGGCCAGATAGGCGTCGCCGCCGTTATCCAGATAGGTGGCCGATACGCTGATCACGCCGCTGGCCAGCCCGCTCAGGTTGATCGCGCTTAGTTGCCAGGTGCCGTCGCCGGCCACGCTTGCCGTATCGGTGATGGTGGTCGTGCCGTCCGTGATGCTTACCGCGATGTCGCTGCCGGCCGGCACGTTGGAGGTGCTGCCGCGTATGATGACGGCGTCGTCTTCGGCGTTATCCAGCGTGCCGTTGGAATTGCCGTTGTTCCAGTCGAGCGGCGCCTGGATGGCTATGCCCGGCGCCACCGCGGCGATTTCCATGGCTTTGCCGGTGCTGGCCGTGTTGCCGGCATTATCCGTGCCGCTGGCGCTGATGCCCAGCGTGCTGCCGGACGCATAGTTCACACTGGGGCCGCTGCCGCCATTCGCCGTGGGGTTGCCGGTGTCCACGCTCCAGCCGCCGCCGATCTGCACGATGGCCGTGTAAGTGTGACTATTGCTGGTGCCGGGGTCGTTATCCGGGTCGATTTCGAGCGTGATCGTGCTGCCTGCCGGTAAATCCGTCGTGCCCGTGATGAGGGGTGTGGTGTCGGTGGTTTTGGCGTTGCTGGTGATCGAAATGGCCGGGCCGCTCAGGTCGATTTCGATCGCCTGCGTGGCCGTGGCGGAGTTGCCGGCCGCGTCGGTGGCGACTGCCGTGAGCGTGTACGTGCCGGCCTCCAGCGCCGCCTGACCGCTGCGGTCCAGGCTCCAGCTGCCGCCGTCGGCCGTTACGCGGGTAGAAAAAACCGTGTTGTTGGCGGCGTCCTTCAACGTGACCAGCACGCTCGCGCCGGCTTCCGCGCTGCCGCTGAATACCAGCGTGGTGTCGTTGGTGATGAAATCCGCCGGCGTGCCGCTGTCGCTGCTGATGGCCAGGATGGCCACCGCGGGCGCCGTGGTGTCCACGATCAGTTCGCCGCTGGTGGCATCCGCAATGCTGGCGGCCCCGCGCGTGACGGTGGCCGTCACGTCGTAGCTGCCCGTTGCCAGCGCATCGGCGCCCGGCACGGCCAGCGTCCAGGTGTTGCCGCTGGTGGCGAGGTGGCCGTCGCCGGCCGTGTACGTGTGGCCGCCCACGGCGAGTGTGAGCACGTCGCCGGCGATATTGGCCCAGGTGCCGGTCAGCGTGGGTGTGGGGCTGTTGGTGGTTTGCGCATACACCACCGGCTTGACCAGTGCGATCGCGGTGGTCGCGGCATTGCCGGCGGCGTCCGCGGCGTCCGCGGCGATGTGGGCGTAGGCACTCAGGCCGCTGGCGGGCAGGCTGTGCCCGCTCGGCACGGCGCTGCTCAAATCCACGCTCCAGGTATTGTCGCCCTGTACGCTGGTGGTGTAGCTCAAGCCGTCGGATGCGGTATTGCCGTCGTTGTCGGGGTCTATCGTGATGGTGACGGTGGCGCCCGGCGCGAGGCCGCTCGCGCTGCCGCTTATGACCGGGAAGCCGGCGCTGGCCAGCGCAGTAATCGTGAGCACGGGCGGGGTTTTATCGTGCAACACGGTGGTGGAGGCATTGGCCGTCGATACCGTCGCGGTGACCGTGAGCTGGCCGTCGATCAGCCCGTGCAGGTTCATTCCGCTCACGCTCCAGCTGCCGTCGGATTGCACCACGGCCGTGGTGGACGGGTCGGTGGTGCCGGCGTTGCCGTCGGACACCGTGACCGTGACGGTCTGCCCCACGGCATTGCTGCTGCTGCCGGATATGTTCACCGACGTGTCTTCGCTGCCGGACAGATTGCCGTCACCTATCGGGCTCGTGATGCTGATCGTGGGTGCGGCGACCACGTTGTTGGTATGCGTGGGGGTGGCGGCGGCCGACGCATCCACGGTGGAACTGCCGCTCGCGGCGAGCAGTTTGGCCTGCACCTGTATCGTGCCGTCGCGCCAGTTGTCGAGGTTCTGGCCGCTCAGGCTCCAGCTGTACAGCCCGCCGGACGCCGTGGTACCGGCCTGCACCTGCTGGGATATCGAATTCGTGCCGTCGGTCAGCGTAAGCAGTACGAAACCGCCGGATACGCTGGTGGTGCCGCTGATCGTGACGGAATTGTCTTCGCTTTCGTCTATGACGCCGTCGCCGGCGATGGTGGCTATGGCAATGGATTTGGGCGTGCCGGCGTTGGCGATTTTCGTGACCTGACCGGTCGCGTTGGCCGCGTTGCCGGCCGCATCGGTGCCGCTTACCGTAATCAGCGCATATTCGCCGGTGTTGTTGAACAGACCGCCGGACTGCGGCAGCGTGAAGCTCCAGGTGCCATTGCTGAAACTGACCGCCGTGGTGGTGGTGGTCGTGAAGTGAGTGGTCGAGTTGAACATGAAGCTGCCGCCGCTCTTGGTGTAGCGGTCCACCTGGATGTCCAGCGTCGCCGCCGTTACGTCGGCCGTGCCGGTAATGGTGGGCGTGGTATTCGTGATTTCGCCGGAAACCACGCTCGCATAGGCGCGGGAATCGTGGCTTACCGTGGTCGAGGCCGTGGCCTGGCCGGAATTGAACGACGCCGCGATCGTGAGCGCATTGGTGCCGTCGTTGAGCGAAGACAGATTCAACGTGGCTTTCCAGCGCCCGGTGGCAACTTCATACGTTGCCGTACCGCTCACGTTGCTGTGCACGCCGTCGGACACGCTCAGTGCGATGGTGTCGCTGGTGGCGAGATTGCTGCCGGTCAGGTAAATGACGACGGCGTCGTCTTCACTGGCGTTCAGTATGCCGTCGCTGGCGATGGTGGTGGGGCTGCCGGTCGGCAGGGCGCCGCTCACGCTGTAGATGGCGATGGACGGCGTGGTGATGGTAAGCGCCTGCGTATCGGTGGCGGTGTGGTTGGCGGCGTCCGTTACCGTGGCCAATAGTCCGACCGTGTTGCTCAGGCCGGCTGCCGGCAAGCTGCCGGATAGCGGCGTGGCGGTGGCCGTATTGACGGACCAGGCGCCGGTGCTGGCGTCGGCCACCACGGAATAGGTCACGCGGTCGCTGGTCGTCGCGTTGCTGTTGTCGAGATCGATGCGCAAGGTGACCACCGCGCCGGCGGTGGCGCTGCCGCTGATGGTGGGGTGATTGCTGGACGTCGAGCCGCTCAGGCCACCGCCGCTCGATGTGATGTCTACGGTCGGTCCCGAGGCGATGTTCAGTTCGGCGCTGGTGGCGTCCGACACCGGGGTGCCGGCGCGCGTGACGGTGGCCGTTACGTCATAGCTCTGGCCGGCCGTGAAGGCGCCCAGGCTGCCGCTGCTGGGCGTGGCGGTGGCCAGATCCAGCGTCCAGGTGTTGCCGGAGGGGGCGAGGGTATAGGTCGCGCCATGCACGGTCACCGTCAGGCTGTCGCCCGCCGTGTCGTTCCAGCTGCCCGACAGGGTGGGCGCCGTGCTCTGCGTGGTTTGCGCATTCACGGTCGGGCGCACGATGGCGGTCGCCGTGCCGGTATTGCCGGCCGCGTCGCTGCCGCTGGCGCGCACCTTGGTGTAGGCGCTGAAGCCATTGGCCGGCACGCTGCCCGAGGACGGCGTGGCGGTCGAAGTATTCACGCTCCAGGCGCCGCCGGCCTGCACCACGGCCAGATACACCACGTCGTTGGCCGTGCCGCTGTCGTTGTCGCTATCCAGTATGAGCGTGATGATGCTGCCGGCCGGCAGGTCGGACGTGCCGCTCACGGTGGGCCGTCCGGACGTTGCCAGCGGCGCAATCGCGATGACCGGTCCGGTCTGGTCCAGCGTAAGGCTGCCGGTGTCGGTGGCGGTTTCGCCGTTGGCCGTCACGCTGGCCGTGACGGTCAGGCTGCCGTCGGCCTGCGAGGACAGGTCCACGTTGTTGGCGGTCCAGGTATTCACGCCATTGCTGCCGGCCACCACGGTGGCCGTGGCGGTCACATTGGAGGTGGCGCCGCTGCCATCGGAAATCGTCAGATTGATGGTGCTGCCGGCGGCCGCGTTGGTGGTGCCGGAAATGTTCGCGTGCGTGGCTTCGGCGGCGGATAGATTGCCGTCGCCCACGGGTTCCGTGACGGCGACCGTGAGCGAAGCCGAAACCGGCTGGCTGGCCGTCATGGGCGAGGTGAGCACGCCCAGCGAGGCGAAGGTGGCATTCTTGTCGTAGCTGGCGCCCACGCCGTTGAGGTCGCCATTGATGGGGCCGGTCTGGGTTTGCGTGAAATTCACATAGCTCACGACGGTGTTCTGGTCGTAGCCGGAAATGCCGGTAAGCCCGCGTGGGCCCACGTTGCCGCTGCGGTCTACCGGTGATGGTTTGGCCAGTACCGTGGCCAGATCGGCAATGGGCAGTTTCCAGCTCACGAAGGCGTCGGTTTTGCCGTCGTTGCCGAGGTCGGTGTCGCCATTCCAGTGCGGGTCGGTCGCGGCCGATACGGCCACCACCGAATAATTGGCGGCCGCGAACGGATAGACGCCGTTATTCGGCAGCCAGCCCGTGGGCAGCGCCGAGGTGGTGGTGGTGTTCGGCGAATTGTTGAGCCCGGTGCCGGGCTCCAGCAGGCGCACGGCCTGGCCGTTGTTGCGGCCGTCCACGGACATGAACAGGTCTATGCGCCCATCCTGGTTGGCATCCATGCCCACGATCGCGACGCCGCCAAAATAGGTGTTGCTGGTCGGGTTGTCGATGCGCATGCGGAAAACCAGCGTGTCGTCCGCGGTGGTGGCCGTGCCGTTGTCGTCGTAGGCCGTGTATAGCGAGCCATGCGTGGCGTCGCCCACGATGTCGGTATCGGCGGCGCCGGCCTGGCTGTCGCCGACCGGATCGCGGCCGCTGCCGTACATGATGGCGGTCCAGCCGTCGCGGCCGGACAGATTGACCGTGGCCAGCGTGTTCTGATAGCTCGCCACGCCGGCGGCGCTCAGGAAGTTCGTCGCTTCGATATTGCCGGTGGCGTATTCCAGCGCCCAGTTGCCGCCGCGCGTGGCGGCGCCCGTGGCGTCGCGCGACGCCGCCACGTCGGCGCCCAGCGTGGCCGACAGGCCGGATACGAATTGGCGGCCGAGGCCGGTTTCGGCCACATCGCAGCCGTAAATGAGCACGTCCGCGCCGGCCGAAAAATGCGCCGACCAGGCCGACACTTCGCCCGCGCGCGCGGCCAGCGTGTCCGCATCGAGGCGCGTGCTGCCCAGTTGCAACATGCCGTCCGCGCCGTGCGACACGAGGTGCAGCGCCGCGACGCCGCTATGCCCTGCAAGCGCCGCGTCGATTTGCGCGATGCCGTCGCGGGTGGGATCGAGCACCACCACCTCCACGCCGGCGCGCGCGTTCTGCGCCAGTTGCTGCCAGTCCGGCGCACGCGTGTCGATGATGAGCACTTCTCTGGCTGCGCCCGTCGCGGCCCCGCTGCCGGCGGCAGCCGGTGCTTCCAGCGCCAGGTTATGCTCGCCGGCCGCGTGCGCGGCATGTCCGGCATCCGGCGCGGGCGCCGGTTCGGGCACCGGCGCCTGGTCGGCCGTGGCCACCGCCGCCGCGTCGAACATGATGCGCGGCTCCAGCAACTGCATGAGCGGCCGCGCCAGGCGGCGCCGGGTGGAATGGGAAGAACCGTGCGAGTTCGGCCGGCCGGCCGGCGAAGAGGGGCGTTTTTGCATGGAAGCGGGTCCGTGACGAAGCGATGACATGGAAATTGCCGAAGCTCGACATAACGGATCGATCCAGGACAACTTTAGACGCCTGGAACGCGGCGAGGGCCTGGAACGTGTAGGGAAAGCGGCCCGCCGCGGGGGATGACTGTTGTCAACCAGGGAGGGAACAAAAGACCTTAGGCCGCGCAGATGGCGGTGGCTGCCTTTGTGGCCGGTCCAGCCGGCCGGACTGTAAAGTCCGGGGCCGGATTACAACCGGAGTGGGCCCGCCGGGTTCATGTTCGCAGCAGCGGCTCTGGCAAACTGGCTGGCGACGTTTGTGCCGTTCATGCCGGCACAGCGGCAGGCCGGTGCGCGCAGC
>JAEUNN010000660.1 GCA_016791085.1 Rhodocyclaceae bacterium
GCCAGCGGGAACGGCATCCAGCTCACGCGCAGCACGAAGTTATAGGCCGCGAACGCCCCCACCGCCATGAATGCCGCCGACCCGAGCGACAGTTGCCCGGCATAGCCGGTCAGAATGTTCAGCCCCAGCGCGGCGAGCGAAAAAATCAACACCGGCGTCAGTATCGCCTGCAGCCAGTATTCGTTCGCCACGAACGGCACGGCCACATAAGCCACCGCCAGCAGCGCCCAGAATGCATAGCGATCCTGCCGGATCGGGAAAATTTGCTGGTCTTCCGCGTAAGAACTGCGGAACTGGCCTGCTTCGCGGTACAGCATGTCGGTGTCTGCCGTGGCGGGTGTAAGTTGAAGTTAGGATCAGACGCGGTCTATGTGCTTCTCGCCGAACAGGCCTTCCGGCCGCACCAGCAGGAACAGCAGCGCCAGCATATACGGAAACCACGACTCTATGCCGCCGCCCACCCAGGGGCCGATATAAACCTCGGCGAGTTTTTCCGATGCGCCGATGATGAGCCCGCCCACGATGGCGCCGGGCACCGATTCGAAGCCGCCCAGTATGAGCACCGGCAGCGCCTTGAGCGCCGTGAAGGTAAGGGCGAACTGGACGCCGTTGCGCGCTCCCCAGATGAGCCCGGACACCAGCGCCACAAAACCCGCCACGGCCCACACGATGCGCCAGATGTTCTGCAACGGTATGCCGATCGACAGCGCGGCCTGATGGTCGTCCGCCACCGCGCGCAGCGCGCGGCCTATGCGTGTGTATTGGAACAGCAGCGCCAGCACCGTCACCAGCAGCGCGGCGATGCCGGCCGCAAACAGGTCGAACTTGGAAATGCCGATATTGGCGTGGTCCATGATCCAGGCAATCGGTTCGTCCTGTATGCCCAGATCGAGGCCGCGCACATTGGCGCCCCACACGCCTTGCGCCAGCCCTTCGATCAGGAAAGCCAACCCTATGGTGGCCATGAACAGCGTGATGTGAGGCTGATTCACGAGCGGGCGCAACACGAATTTTTCCGTTGCCACACCGAGCAGCACCATGGACACCAGCGCCATCGCCAGCGCGACCCAGAACAGCAGCGCGGACTCGGCCGGCAGCCCGGTCCAGCCGGGCAGTTTTTCCAGGCAGCCCACGAAAGTCAGCGCGGCGAAAAACACCATGCCGCCCTGCGCGAAGTTGAATACGCCGGAGGCCTTGAATATCAGCACGAAACCCAGCGCCACGAGCGCATACAGCACGCCCGACAGCAAGCCGCCGATGAGCACTTCTAGAAAGAACTGGAATGCCTGCACGCCGCCTCCCGCCTCAATGTCCGCTGCCCAGATAGGCCGCGATCACTTCCGGATTGTTCTTGACTTCGTCCGGCGGACCGTCGCCGATTTTCCTGCCATAGTCGAGCACGACCACCCGGTCGGAAATGTCCATGACCACCCCCATGTCATGTTCGATGAGCACGATGGTGGTGCCGTACTGTTCGTTCACATCGAGTATGAACCGGCACATGTCCTGCTTTTCTTCGACATTCATGCCGGCCATGGGCTCGTCCAGCAGCAGCATGGAAGGTTCCGCCGCCAGCGCGCGGCCAAGTTCCACACGCTTCTGCAAGCCATAGGGCAGACGCCCTACGGGCGTTTTGCGGATGTGCTGAATTTCCAGGAATTCGATGATTTCCTCGACCTTGGCGCGCTGTGCGATTTCTTCGCGCTGCGCCGCCCCCCAATAGATGGCCTGCTGCACGAAATTGCACTTCATCTTGAGCAGGCGCCCGGTCATCAGGTTATCCAGCACCGACATGCCCTTGAACAGCGCGATGTTCTGGAAAGTACGTGCGATGCCCTGCTCGGCCGCTTCATGGCGGTTCATGCGCTGGCGCGTGCGGCCGTGGAACACGATTTCGCCATGCTGCGGGTGATACACGCCGTTGATTACGTTGAGCATGGAGCTTTTGCCGGCGCCATTGGGGCCGATGATGGCGCGCACCTCGTGTTCGCGCACATCGAAACTGATGTCGGTCAGGGCCTTCACCCCGCCGAATGACAGCGAAATATTGCGCAGATCGAGAATCACCGGGCCTATGGTACGTTCTGCCATGGGCTAGGCCGCCTTTTTCAGGCCGGACGGCGTGGTGCGGCAGTCGGCGATGGCCAGCGTGGCCGCCACCTTGCCGCTGCGTCCGTCCTCGAACTTCACCTGGGTTTCGATGTATTGCTCGGTCTTGCCGGAATACAGCGCGTCGATGAGCACCTTGTACTTGTCCGCGACGAAGCCGCGCCGCACCTTGCGCGTGCGCGTCAGTTCGTCGTCATCGGGATCGAGTTCCTTGTGCAGTATGAGAACGCGTTGCACCTGCGTGCCGGCAAGCATGGCGTCGCCCGCCAGTTCGGCGTTCACCTCTTCGACGCAGCCGCGTATCAGTTCCAGTACCTGCGGCTTGGCGGCCAGGTCGGCATAGCCGGAGTAAGCGATGCCGCGCCGTTCCGCCCAGTTGCCGACCGCGCCCACGTCGATATTGATGAACGCGCACACCTTGTCGCGGTCGGCGCCGAACGCGACGGCTTCCTTGATGTACTGGTAGAACTTGAGCTTGTTCTCGAGAAAATTCGGCGCGAACATGCTGCCGTCGGCCAGCTTGCCGACGTCCTTGGCGCGATCGAGAATTTTCAGGTGGCCGTCGGCATCCATGAAGCCGGCGTCGCCGGTGCGGAAAAAGCCGTCCGCGTCCATGGCTTCGGC
>JAEUNN010000666.1 GCA_016791085.1 Rhodocyclaceae bacterium
TTACGGTCTGAAGCTCGCCGCCTGGCAGAACCGCTACCGCAACTATCTGGGCCAAATCCCTACCGGCGTGCGGCGCGACGCGGACGGGCGATCCAGCCGCAACGGGCCGCTCACCGACTGCGGCGATGGCACCAGCGCCGAGTCGGGATGCAATGCCGCCATCCTGCCGGAATTCGCGCTGGTCGCGCTGCCGGCGCGCTACACCGGGTTCGAGATGGAAGGCCGCCGGCGGCTGGTGGAAGCGCCCGGCAAAGTGGACCTGGTATTGCGCATCGAAGCGCTGCGCGCCACCAATCTCGAGGACGGCTCTCCCATGCCGCGCATTGCGCCGCTCGTCGCGCAACTGGCGCTGGATTACCGTGCCGCGGTTTGGGGCGCGCGCCTGGAAGTGAAGCGCGCCGCCGCACAAAACCGCGTGGCGGCAAACGAATTGCCGACCGATGGCTATACACTCACGAATTTTTCGCTGGATTACCGGCTCCGCGGCGGCCCAAGCACTTGGGAGCTCTGGTTCAAGGCGGAAAACCTGTTCAATCAACTAGCCCGCAACCATGTGTCGGTACTCAAGGATATCGCGCCCGAACCGGGCCGCAATCTGGCGCTCGGGCTGCGTGCCGCGTTCTGACGCAACTTGCGCACCCTTCACTTGCCGTCCGCCGTTGCGGGGCGGACGGGCGGCGTGAGCGCGGTCGCCGATTTGCGCCGGCTGGGGCCGGCGCTTTTGGTCAGTATCGCCGTGCACCTGATTGCCGGCGGCACTTTGCAGGGCCTGGGCGAGGCGGTACGGCCCCCCAAGCCGCTCGCAGTCCGGATTGCCGAGACGCCGCCAGACCCGCCGCCAGAGCCGCCGCGCCCGCTACCCGTGGCACCCGAACCGCCGCCCAGGCCGGTAAAGCCCGAGGCGCAGCCAAAGCCGCTGCCCAAACCCGTGCCACGGCCGGCCGCGGCGCCCGAAATTCCGCAGCCGGCGCCGGTGCTGGCCAGCCCGGCGCCGGCCGCGGCCACGCCAGCGGTAGCCGCGCCGGCACCGGCCGTGGAGGCACCCAAGCCGGCCCCGGCCCCCGAACGCACGCAGGAGGCGCCGCGCACGGCGCCGCGCTACGATGCCGCCTACCTGTCCAATCCGCGCCCGCCCTATCCGCGCCTGTCGCAGCGGCGCGGCGAACAGGGCACGGTAAAACTGCGCGTACTGGTAACCAAAGCAGGAAACGCGGGCAAGGTGGAACTGGAGAAATCCAGCGGGTTCGAAGCTTTGGACGAGTCCGCCATGCGCACCGTCGCAACATGGAAATTCGAGCCGGCGCGGCGCGGAGCCGAGCCTTTGGACGAGTGGTTTATCGTGCCGATCGAATTTACCCTGAAGTCCGCCGGCGATGCCAACTAACGCACGCCCATGCAACCGGCACAAAGAAGTGCGCATTGCGCGGTCCCTGACCGTGTGATACAAATTGACGCTTCCACCTGTCCCATGAATTAGCGGCGCTTCCGTGGCATTTTCATT
>JAEUNN010000675.1 GCA_016791085.1 Rhodocyclaceae bacterium
GCCAGTTCGATGCGCCCGCGTTCCCGGTAAGCGGCCAGGATGCAGGCCACCGAGTCGAATTCGCCCGTGCTCGCCACCACGCGCGGGCGGCCCGGCAGCGCGTTGAGCACGGCGCGCAACCCCTGGCCGGCACTCGCGCGCGGAATGATGCAGCCCGGCGCCGGCGCGCCGACCAGACGGGCGACCAGCGCGCGGAAACGTTCGCGCGCATCCAGCCACAGGTCCCAGGCCGCATCCATGTCGCGGTACCAGGCATCCGTGGCGGCGGTGACATCCGCCGCCATGCGGTCGGGCGGGCGGCCCAGCGAATGGTTGGCCAGGTAAACGCCTGGCCGCGCCAGCACGCGCGCGAAGCGCGGCCAAATGTCGCGTGCCAGTTCGGCTTCAGTGAATTTCCGTGCGCACATCGATCAGTTCCGGGAATAGCCGAGTTTCCAGCGTGCGGCGCAGGAAGGCCACGCCGGCCGTGCCGCCCGTGCCGCGCTTGTGGCCGATGATGCGCTCCACGGTTTTGACATGGCGGAAGCGCCACAACAGGAAATTTTCTTCGAGATCCACGAGCTTTTCGCAGAGGTCGTATTCGGCCCAGTAACGGGCCGTGTCCTCGTAGATGGTTTTGAATACCGCGGTCACCCCCGGGTGGGGCCGGTACGCCTGAGACCAGTCGCGCTCGGTCTGCGCGGCCGGCACGGCCAAGCCCTGCCGCGCCAGGTGGCGCAAAAATTCATCGTACAGGCCGGGCGCCGCGAGCAGGCCCTGCAGCCAGTCGAATATGGGCGCATCGTGTGCGAACACCGCGAGCAGGCGCGGATTTTTGTTGCCGAGCAAAAATTCCACGGCCCGGAACTGGTGCGACTGCACGCCCGACGCCGGACCCAGCAGCGGGCGGAACTTGACGTATTCCGAAGGCGTGAGCGTTTCCAGCACCGCCCATTGTTCGAACAACTGGCGTTGCACCTGTTTTACGCGGGCCAATATTTTGAAGCAGGGCTCCAGGCGATCCAGGCGAATGTGGGCAATGGCCGCCGACAATTCGTGTATGAGCAATTTCATCCACAGTTCGGACACCTGGTGCTGCACGATGAACAGCATTTCGTCATGATGGGCCGAGCGCGGATGCTGGGCATCGAGCAGGCGGTCCAGCCTCAGGTAGCCCGCGTAAGACATGTCGCAGGACAGTTCGGTCACGATGCGGTCCGCTTCCGGGTTCATGCTGTGTCCTCCGTGCCGGCGCGGCCCCCTGCGGGCGCGACGGCGAATTTTCCTGGCATCGGTGCTTGGACAGCGCGGTGCGCCTCTTTACAATCGCCCCCGGCCTTGCGGCCGCCAAGCGCCGCCCCACCCTGCCAGGAGGTCCCACATGCTGCGCACCATCGCTGCACTTTTGCTCGGTGCGATGCTGCTCACCGCGCCCATCGCGCACGCCGCCGAAAAAGTCTGCGCCGTGGTCGCACTGCACGGCAAGTGGTCCAATCCCAGGGACATCGCGCTGTTTGCCGACCGCCTGGCACCTCTGTGCGATTACAAATCGCTGGAAATGCCGTGGTCCAAGCGCCGCGACTATGATGCGCCTTATCCGGCCGCCCTGCAGGACATACAGCAACAGGTGGCGGCTTTCCGTGCCCAGGGCTATCGCCGCGTGGTACTGGCCGGACATAGTTTCGGCGCCAATGCGGCGCTTGCCTACATGGCCGAAATCGGCGATGCGGACGCCATCGTCCTGCTCGCGCCGGGACATAGTCCGCGCTTGATGTACGAGCGCGGCGCCAGCCGGGAAGCGGTCGATCAGGCGCGCGAACTCGTCGCCGCCGGCAAGGGCTCGGAATCCCTGAGCGTTCTGGATTTGAATTCGGGCGACCGCAAGAGGTCCATACGCATGCGTGCCGACGTGCTGTTAAGTTATTTCGACCCGCAGGGCCTGGGCAACATGCAGGTGACCGCACCGCGGATCAGGAAGCCGGTACCCATACTGTGGGTGGTGGGCGACATGGATCCTCTGTCCCGCCTGGGCCCGCAATATGCCTTCCAGCGCGCGCCGGCGCACCCCGCGAGCAAATACGTGAGCGTCAGCGCCGACCACATCAATACGCCGGAAGCATCGGTCGCCGAGGTGATCGCCTGGATCGAAGCACTGCCTTAGTTCCGCGCCGCGGCGCGGCTCAGTCCGGCGCAGCAGCCGCTTCGTCCGGCATGTAGAGCGCCAGTTCGTCGGCCGCCAGTTCGCGTCCGGCACGTTCGGCGGCAGCCTGCAGCCATTCGTCCGCGTCCAGGCGCCAGAAGCGCAG
>JAEUNN010000684.1 GCA_016791085.1 Rhodocyclaceae bacterium
ACGGTCGAATTACGTTTCTTCATGGTCAAACGGCAGGGTGAAGTGGAATACGGCGCCCGGTCCATCCTCCGGATCGAGCCAGAGTTGGCCGCCCTGTGCTTCGATCAGCGAGCGGCTGATGGCAAGTCCCAGGCCCAATCCATTGCTTTTGGTGCTGAAGAACGGGTCGAAAATGCGGCGGGCGATTTCCGCATCCACGCCCGGACCACCGTCGCGCAAGGTCAGATGGGCCATTTTCCGGCCCGCCAGGGTACGCACCGCGATGACGAAAGTGGCCGGCGCCACGGCGGCCTGGTCCATGGCGTCGAGCCCGTTCTGGATCAGGTTCAGCAACACCTTTTCGGTCTGCATGCGGTTGCCGCGCACTTGCGGCAGTTCGCGCTCGAGGTCCAGCGCGGTCAGAAAACTGCGGATTTCGGTCTTGCGCAGCCGGGTAATGGCCTCTTCGACCATAATGTTGAGGTCGAAAGGTCTGGGCTCGGCTTCGCTGGTGTGCAGGTGATCGATCAGTTCATGCAGCACCTGCCCGGCGCGCAAGGCCTGTTCGCGGCTGCCCGTGAGGGCGCGCGCCAGCGTGTCCGCCTTCATTTCGCCGTTCTGCACGGCACCCAGCGCAACTTCGTTGTAGGCAACGATGGACACCAGGGGCTGGTTCAGTTCGTGCGCGAACGCGGCGGCGGTTTGCACCGCCACGTTGTGGCGCGCCATGGCGTGCATCTGTTCGCTTTGTTTTTGCGCTTCGTGCTGTTCGCGCTTGCGCTGCGTAATGTCCATGGTGGTGCCGACATAGCGCAGCAGCTTGCCCTCATGGTCCAGTTCGGGGCGCGCCAGGGTATGTACCCAGCGCACCTCGCCGTCCTGCCGGAGCAGGCGGTGCTCGCAGTCGATATCGCATTGGCCGGCGATCGCTGCGAAAAATTCGCGGCGCAGCGCCTCCGCATCTTCGGGCAGCACGAAACGCTCCAGAATCTGGTCCAGCGACGGCGACGGATGGCCGGGCTCGAGCCCGTGTATGCGGTACTGTTCGTCGGACCACACCGTGGTGGCCGTGCCCGGCGTGTATTCGAAACTGCCCAGGTGGGCAATTTTCTGCGCCTCGGCCAGCCGGTTGCGGGTCTGTTCCAGAGCCTGGCTGGCACGCTTACTTTCGCTGATGTCCATGACGATGCCGAGGTAGCGCGCCAGGGCGCCGGTGGCGTCGAATTCCGGCTGGCCGCGCCCGAGCAGCCATCGCTCCGGCCCGCCGTGGCAGGCCGCGCGCCACTCGATTTCGAATTCCTCGGCGCGCGCGACACAGTCCGCAAGTTTCGCCGCGGCCCCCGCGCGGTCCGGCGGGGACACGCAAGCCAGCCAGGCCGCGTAACTGGGCACCACGGCGCCGGGCTGCAAACCGAATAGCCGGAAGGTTTCGTCCGACCACTGGTTGCGGTCGCTGCCGACTGCCCATTCCCAGGTGCCGACCTTGGCCGCCGCCTGCGCGCGCCGGAAGCGGCTTTCGCTTTCGCGCAAGGCCTCGTCCGAATGTTTGCGGGCCGTAATATTCTCCGAATAGATCAGGATGCCGCCCACCGTGCCGGCGGCCGCGCGCCACGGCAGCACCTCCCAGCGCAGCCACTGTTCCTTGCCGTCGGCGAGGACGAATCGATCCTCTTCCGAGCGTACCGTTTCGCCGGCCAGCGCGCGCCTATGCACGCTCTTCCAGGCCTCGGAAATGTCGGGAAATACGGCGTAATGACTGCGGCCGACGATTTCCTGCTCGCCCAGAGCATAGTCTTCGCGCCAGCGCCGGCTCACGGCCAGATAGCGCAGTTCGCGGTCCAGCATGGCCAGCGCCACCGGCGCCTGCTCGATCAGCAGGCGCAGGCGTTCTTCGCCCGCGCGCAAAGCTTTGTCGGCCCGCTCGCGCGCGCCCAGGTCTATGCAGCTGCCGACGGCGCGCAGCGGATTGCCGGCCGCGTCATGTTCCACCACCTTGCCGCGGCTATGCACCGTGCAATAGCTGCCATCCTTGCGGCGCAGCTGAAATTCCAGGCTGAAGTGACCGCACCGGACCAGGCGGCGGCGTGCATCTTCGACCACCGTGGCGGCCTCGTCGGCGTGCAGCAGGGCGACCCAGTTGCTGATGCGGCGATCCATTTCGGCCGGCTCATAGCCCAGCATGCGGGCAAATCCGGGGTTGCAGTAAATTTCGCCGTCACCCAGGCGCCAGTCCCAGAGGCCCTCTTCCGCAGCATCCATGACCAGCCGGAAGCGCTCGTCGCTGGCGCGCAGGGCGGCCGCGAGGTCGTCGCGCTCGATCGCGGCGGCGCCATGCGCGGCCAGCATGTCCAGCACCTTCAGGGCTTGCGCAGCGGGCCGCTGGGGGGTGCGGCAATGCGTGGAAAGCACGCCCAGCAACTGCCCGGAACTGCCGCGCATGGGCGTGCACTGGGTCGCGCGCACGCCGGCCAGACGCAGCATTTCCAGGCCCGGCGCGGCAGCAAACTCATGGTTCGCTGCCACATCCTCGACCACCACGCGCTCACCCTTGGCGAGCGCAATGCCGCACACGCCGCCGGCGTTGGCGAGACTGTCCAGGTAGTCGATCCACCAGTCCGGGAAGCCGCGCTGGGCGACTATTTTGAGGCGCCCGTCCGGGCCAAGGCGCTGAATGATGCCGAAATCGGCGTGCCCCAGGGAAATTGCCGTTTCGATGATGCCGCCGAGTACGACGGGCAAGTGATTTGCGCTCGACGCCATTGTTGTCCCCGCTCCTGGCCCATTGTTTCTACTTGTACGGCCCAGGTATATACGGGTTAGCGCGTATGTGTCGGCGCAGGTGGCAGGCATTGCGGGGCCGCGCCGGCCCCGTAAAGCAACTTGCAGCGCCTTTACGCGGCGCCCCATGGCACACGCAGGCGCGGCGGCAAAACCGGCCTGCGCGGTGTGGCAGCCCGGCATTGGCGTAGCGGCCAGCGCGCTGCCCGGGACCAGGCCCGGAGCGGCCGGTCGCGCAAGCGCGACAAATACGCGGCGCCGCGCAAGCCGGCACGGCGCCGGCTCCACACGGTACGCAGCCACGCTCGACAGGCGTCGCACCCACGCCGCCGTGGCGTAGGCCACGAGCGGAAACGGCGCGGAATCCGGCCCGTTTGCTGCCTGCATCGTCTCCCCCTCCCGCTGCCGCCCGGCCAGCGCTGCAATGTGCACGCAGGTCGCGACCAGGCGCCGGATCACGGCGCACCGGCGGCAAGGCCAGGCAGGTACAGCGTCTCTCTATCGGCGGCTTTGACACGGACCCACCCATGCCGCGGGTGTCGCCCATATCGCCACATCGTATTCAGGCATCGGCCGGAAATTCCGGCCGGCCGGATTTTGAACCACGCCGGATCGGCAATCAAGCACCGCAGGCCCCCTCCACGCGCCGGCCCGGGCGCGGGATTACCGCTCCGGAACTACCTGGTGCCGCGCCGGCTCTGCCGGCGCGACATACTTACCGCCCGGACCGCCTGCCGCGCAGGCCGCCCAGTCCCAGCCCGGCAGCCAGCAGTGCCAGCATGCCCGGCTCCGGCGCCCCGATAGGCGGACCGGCGTTGACGTTGAAACCGGCGATCTGCTCGCCGACATATTGCCCGACCGCCGCGGTCAAGGTGTTGCCGTGCGGCGTTTGTTCGTTGGTCGGGTCCACAAAGCCGTCGTCGTCGAAGCGGCCCAGGTAGCGGTAGAACTCGTAGCGTATCACCTGCGCCTCGTCGC
Organism: Rhodocyclaceae bacterium; assembly: GCA_016791085.1. Taxonomy (GTDB): domain Bacteria; phylum Pseudomonadota; class Gammaproteobacteria; order Burkholderiales; family Rhodocyclaceae; genus JAEUNM01. The sequence continues at coordinate 3,736 of JAEUNN010000684.1, forward strand.
CTGCATTGCCCTGGATTTCCTTGGACACTTCATCGACCTTGCCGGGCTGCAGCACCTGCCACTCGATTTCCGTTTCCTGCGCGTCGTTCATGGCCGCCACGCCGGGATTCGCAAACGGATGGTCGCCGCCCATCAATTCGTTCAGATCCACCTCGTTTTGCAGGCTGGTGGTGGTGATTTTCACCCAGTAGGCGTTGTCCTGGACCGGCGCGAAAGGATCCACCACGACCCCCTGGATTTGCGCCACAACCGGCGCAGGCGGATTGCCCGGCGGCGGCGGCGGCGGCGGTGTGAACACCACGGCCGGAATCGCCGCCGAAATCGGCGTGAGGGCGCCGCTATTGGTGGGATCGACCAACCACTGATAGGTGGTGCGCGTGGGGTTGCCGGCCGTGCTCACGCCGAAATGGTCGCAGGGCACGTTGGGGTAGCCCACATTGCCGAACCTCCAGCAGCTTTCCCCGGGCGTGTTGAACGGGTTGGCGGCCGACACGAAAGGCGTCGCGACGCTCCAGTTGCCACCGCTGTAGGCGCCCTGGTAGCGGATGCGCACACCGATCGCCGAGCCGCCTGCACCGATCAGGTTACTCACCACCGGCAGCCCGTAGCGCTCCACATCGCCGGGCGAAGGCGTGCCGAAATTGCGGTTCAGGCCGAATACGTCCAGCACCTGGCTTTGGCTGATCCCTTCCAGTTCGATTTCGAAGCCGTGCGCTTCCTGGCCGGTGTCATTGACCACGTCGAAATTCGCCAGCGATCCGAACACGCCCGCCTGTACCGGCGCGGCGCACACCATGCCGCCCAGCATGAACGCAAGGATTCCGCGCCGTATCAATGTCTTTTGCTGCCTGTGTGTGTTCTGTTCGTTCATGTTTGCCCCCGTTTCCGTCGCGATGTTCGCCTGGTGCACGCCATGACCTTCGCATGACGCGCGGCGTGATCATGCTGCCGGAGGATTAAGATTGTCTTAAGGAAATGGCGGACCGCAATGCACGCCGCCTGGCTTGCCGCCGCCAGG
>JAEUNN010000687.1 GCA_016791085.1 Rhodocyclaceae bacterium
CGCGAAATTATACCGGCACGGCGCAGCTTCGGCGGCATCCGGCGGCAAGCCGCCTGCGTAATCCCCATCATGGTCGGGAGGGTGATACATGAAGCGATTATTCGTTGTTGCGGTGTGGTTCCTGAGCATGGCGGCACGCGCGGCGGCGCCGCTTGCGACGGTGGATCAGGTGCAAAGTCCGGCCTGGCTCACGCGCGAGGGCCGCGTGGAGGCGCTCGAACCCGGCCAGGCGCTGGCGCCCGGCGATTCCATACGCACCGGCGATGAGGGCAAGGTGTATGTGCGCATGGCCGAAGGCAGCGTCGTGAAACTGGGCGAGCAGACGCAGTTTGCCGTGGACGGCCTGGAGCGCGCGGCCGATGGGCGCTTCACGGCGGCGCTGGATGTCATCAAGGGCGCGTTCCGGTTTACAACTTCCGTGCTCGCCAGAAGCGTTGGGCGGCGCGAAGTCAAGGTGCGCGTGGCGACGCTTACCGCGGGCATCCGGGGTACGGACATTTGGGGCCGCAGCGACGACAAACGCGATTTCGTCTGTCTGCTGGAGGGCCATATCGACGTCGCGCACACGGGCGGCACGCGCGTGGAAATGAGCGAGCCGAACAGCTTTGTCGGTGCCGACCGGGGTGCCGCGCCGGACGGCGTGAAAAGCGTGGATGCCGCGCAGGTGCAAAAATGGGCTGCGGAAACCGAAATCGCTGCCGCCGCCGGGGCTTTGGGCCGCGCCGGGCGCTGGAATTTGACCCTGTCCTACGGCACCGATCTGGACGCCGCGCTGGATGCCGCCCGTGCGCTACGGGCGGCCGGTTATGCGGCCGGGCTGGTGCCGCGCGCGGGCGAGCAGGGTTTGAGCTACGAGGTGCGCATGCGCGGACTTGCCGGGCGCGCCGATGCGCTTGCTCTGGCCGCGCGCGTGCGCGCCGACACCGGGCTGGAATTGCAGCCGCTACGCCCTTAGGCGCCAGGCACGGCGCGTACGGCAGCGGCCGCAGGAGCGGCAGTGCGGCGGCTAATCCACATCAGGCATAGACGCGCCACTGCGTGATGCAATGGCCGCGCTGCCGGCGCGCCTGCAGCGCCAGTGGCAGCAGCCAAATGCGCGCAGCGATGCGCGACCAGCGCGTGAAAGGCGTGCTCAGCCGGTGTTCGCGCTCGGCTTCGAGCTTGGCGATGAATTTTTCCATGCTCACGCGCCAGAAGTCCGAATCGCCGACGCGCGGCGTGGCAAGGGTGGCTTCGCGCAGCGAATCCGCCCATAGTTGGCCGGCGCGCGCCACGCTGACGCGGTGTTTCGCGGCTAGCCAGGGTACGACCTTAGGCAGTTTGTTCATGCTGTACTCCTTTGTGTATGCTGCATTGCAACATAAATTCGAGCCATAAGCTGCCAAAAAGTTCCGCCTGACCACGGGCAGGTGCTGTCCGTGACGTATTTGTGCCACAAAAACATATTGTTACGGCGATATTGCAAACTGTGTCGCATGTCAAAGCCTAACCCCGCGGCATGTTGCAATGCAATGCGTCTGGCCGGGGTAGGCCGCACCGGAGGCCGGGGGCGGAAATTTCAGAGGGTATTTTCGGAACTGACCGCGTAACCCATGGCGGCCGTGCAGCCGGCGTTCTGGGCTTCGCGCACCTGATGTTGCGATTCGAGGCCGGTGGCGATCACGTCGATTTCGAGGGTGCGCGCAATGCGCACCAGGGATTGAAACAGGAAGCGCTGGGCGTGCTCGTCGTCGCCATGCGGCGCGAGGTCGGGCGCGAGCTTTACGTAAGCGGGGCGCACATCGGCGAGCAGCCGTATGCCCTGAGCCGCGAGTCCCACGCTATCCAGGCCGAATTGCGCGCCGGTCGCGCGCAGGCGTGCCACCACGTCGGGCAGGCGGGCGCCCAGTGCGAGAGCCGCAGCTTCGGACGTTTCCATGGTGAGCCGCGAACTCCAGGCCCGGTCGGCGCCCAGCCAGTCGCACAGCCACGTCATGAACCAGGCGTCGGCCAGACTGGTGTAGCCCAGATTGACCGCGTAGCGCTGCGGGTCGCGTGCGGCTGCGACGCGGGCCTGCAGAGACTCGAGTATGGCGCGGTCCAGCCGCACGCCGACTTCGCGTCCTTCCACGGCCGGCAGGAAAACCCGTGCCGGCAACAGCCGCGCATTTTCGTCCAGGATGCGGCCGAACACTTCGCAGTGTGCCGCGGCATTGCGCGCGTCGCCGTCCAGCATGCGCGTCATCTGGCCGACCAGGACGATGGCGTTTTGCGCCAGGGCGTCCAGCACCTGTTTGCGCAGCGCGGCGCGCCGCTCGCTGGGCTGGGTCGCACCATCGGCCACGGCGGCGCCGGACTCGACCACGACCGCCAGATCGCCCTGCCGGCGGGCTCGCTCGAGCACGGCGTCGGCCTGTTCCAGCCAGTCTTCGCCGCGCTCGCCGACCGGTTCGAGCACCCCGCCGGCCACCGAGCGCAAACTGGCCGGCGCGATCGTGCGCAACGAGGCCTGCAGGTGCGAGCGCGCGGCGCCGACCAGTTCGCGCGCTGCGAGCGGGTCGCTCACCTGCATAAGCAGCAGAAATTGCGCCGGGCGCAGGCGGCCTATGGCGTTGGGCCGCAGTTCGCGCGTGAGGCGGCGCGAAATTTCGATCAGGATGAGGTCGGTTTGCGCGAAACCGGCCAGGGCATTCAGTTGCTGCAGGCCTTCCAGTTCGACCGCCAGCAGCAACCAGTTCTTGCCGCCGGCTTCCAGCGCCGGTCCCAGCGCGCCCAGCATGCCCTTGCGGTTCAGCGTGCCGGTGAGCGGATCGTTGAAGGCCTGCGCGCGATACATTTCGACGCGGCGCGTTTCGCTTTCCAGCATTTGGCGCACCGCGCCGGTCATGCGGTTGAATGCCTGCACCAGCGCGGCCAGTTCGCGGATGCGCGACGTGTGCTCCACGGCCTCAAAACTGCCGGCGCTGATGCGCAGGGCGCCGTGCGCGACCGCATCGACGGGCGCCAGCACGCGGCGCAGGATGAAATTGAGCGCCACCGCCCCGGCTGCGAACGCCAGCATGAGCCAGCCCGCGGTGAGCCCGAGGGTGTTGCGCAATTCCGCGGCCGCGAAGCGCGTGTCGCTTTGCACTTCGACACTGCCCACGTCGTGCCAGCCATGCGTGACGCGCGCCGTGCGCAGCGGCGGGTCGAGCGAAAACATGCGGTCGAGCAGGGCGGCCGGGGCGTCGGCGCGGGTCTGGCGCTTTTCGACCAGCGGCCGGCCGCTGCTGTCGCGCACCACGATGCCGCGGTAATAGCCGCGGTCGAACACCGGCAGAACCGCAGTTTCCAGGGCTTTGGCCTGGTTCGGCTGCCAGCCCGCGGACAAGGCCAGCGCCAGCGCGGTGGCGGCATCCTGGGCATGCGAGTCAAGCTGTTGCTGCAGGAAACTGCGCGTGGCCAGCAGATTGGCGACCAGCATGCCGGCAAAACAGAACGCGAGTACCGACAGGCCTGCCCACAGCACGTAACTGCGCAGGCCGCGCATCAAAGGCTCCGTTCGCGCCGGATGCGCTCGCTCAGGTCGCGCCAGCGGCGGATTTCGCTGCTGGTTCCGGCACTGCCGCCGGACTGGAAAATAAGTTCGTCGTTGAAGGCGTAAACCGGCTCGAGGTCGCTCCGCGCATGCGCGGGCAGCACGCGCGGCACGCGATTGTCCAATATGAGCGGCTCTTCCGCCGGGCCGGGATAGTAGGCGAGCACCATGTGGTTGATGATAACCCCGTTCGCCTCCCGTGCGCGCACATACACCATGCGCAATTTGTCGGCACCCACGCCGGCGTCGCGTAGCGCGAAGTACTTGGCAAAAACATAGTCCTCACAGTCGCCGCCATTGGAGGCGACGAACTCGGCCGGGGTGGCCCAATATTCCGGGCTGCGCCAATGTTCCTCGTCGCTCGCGTAGGGAATGGAATTGGCCAGGCGATTGATGGCCATCACGCGCGTCAGTTCGTCCGTGGCGGCCAGTTCCGGAGCGCGCAGGCGATCGCGCCAGACACCCAGCGATTGTTCCGCCGGGGCACCGAAGCGGGCGCGCATTTCACGTATCAGGCCGGCGCTGGGGTATGCCAGGTAAACCTGTGCGGCAAGCGCCAGAGGCAGCGCGCATGCGAGCGGCAGGAACAGGACGAAACGGCGCAGCGGCACGGCGGGCACTCGGACTGGGTTGGCTACCCATGTGCTAACGGCCTGGCCGGCGCCGGCTGTAGCGTGCGCGGACAGGTCACGCCAAGGCGATATAATCCGCGCTCTTCCGGCCTGCCGACATGACCTCGCTGCTCGCTCACCTGAATACGGCGCAAATCCAGGCCGTCACGCTACCCGCAAGCCACGCGCTCATCCTGGCCGGTGCCGGCTCGGGCAAGACGCGCGTGCTCACCACGCGCATCGCCTGGCTGGTGGCGAACGGCATGGCCAGCCCCTACGGGGTGCTGGCCGTCACGTTCACCAACAAGGCGGCGCGCGAAATGCTCGCGCGCGTGGCGACGCTCATGCCGGTCGATACGCGCGGCATGTGGGTCGGCACGTTCCACGGCCTGTGCAACCGCCTGTTGCGCGCGCACAACCAGGAAGCCGGCTTGCCGCGCCTGTTCCAGATTCTGGACGTGCAGGACCAGCTGTCGGCGATCAAGCGCCTGTTGAAATCGCTCAATGTGGACGACCAGCGCCACCCGCCGCGCGATCTGCAGCAGTTCATCAACGCCGCCAAGGAACAGGGCTTGCGCCCGCAAGCGGTGGAGGCCTGGGACGATTTCACGCGCGCCCGCGTCGAGCTGTACGCGGCCTACGAACAGCAGTGCCAGCGCGAAGGCGTGGTGGATTTCGCCGAATTGCTGTTGCGCTGCTATGAACTTCTGGCGCGCAACGAACCGGTGCGCGCGCATTACCAGAGGCGCTTCCGGCACATACTGGTGGACGAATTCCAGGACACCAACGGCCTGCAGTTCCGCTGGCTCAAACTGTTGGCCGGTTACGATCCGCACGCCCCGGCACGGCCCGTCGCCGCGCTGCCGGACCACACGCAGAACTGGGATTTCGATCCGCGCGCGGAAGCGCTTCCGGCTGCGCATCTGTTCTGCGTCGGCGACGACGACCAGAGCATTTACCGCTTCCGGGGCGCGGAGGCGGCCAACATGCGCGAATTCGAGCGCGATTTCGCACGTGGCAACGTGATCCGCCTGGAACAGAACTACCGCTCGTTCGGCAATATTCTCGACGCCGCCAATGCCATCATCCGCAACAACAGCGTGCGCCTGGGCAAAAACCTCTGGACCGAGCGCGGCGCCGGCGAGCCGATACGGGTGTTCGAAGGCAATAGCGACGGCGAGGAAGCGCGCTGGATCGTGGAACAAATCCGCGCGCTAGCCGCGCACGGCCGCGCGCGCTCGGACATCGCGCTGCTATATCGCTCCAACGCCCAGTCGCGCGTGCTCGAACACGCGCTATTCACGGCCGGGCTGCCCTACCGCGTGTATGGCGGTTTGCGCTTTTTCGAACGCCAGGAAATCAAGCACGCGCTGGCCTATCTGCGCCTCATCGTGAATCCCGACGACGACACCGCGTTCGCGCGCGTGGTCAATTTTCCGGCCCGCGGCATAGGTGCACGCACGCTGGAATTGCTCGCTGACGCCGCGCGAGGCGCGAACTGTTCGCTGCACGCGGCGTGTGCGCGCGTACCGGCCAAGGCGGCCGCCGCGCTGGCCGCATTCACGCGCCTGCAGGACACGCTGCGCGGGTCCGTGCATGGTTTGGCGCTCCAGGAAATCGTCGAGCAGGTGATCGTGCTGTCGGGTCTGGCTGCGCATTACGAAAATGACCGCGAAGGCCGCGAGCGCCTGGCCAACCTGGACGAACTGGTCAATGCCGCGGCCAATTTCAGCGCCGAGAACGGGCAGGCCGGCGCCGATGCGGGAAGCCGCCCGGACGAACTGACGGCCTTCCTGACCCACGCCGCGCTCGAAGCCGGCGAACATCAGGCGGAAACCGGCCAGGACGCCGTGCAACTTATGACCGTGCATGCCGCCAAGGGGCTGGAATTCGACGTGGTGTTCGTCACCGGCCTGGAAGAAGGCCTGTTCCCGCACGAAAATTCCGCGCACGACCCCGAAGGTCTGGAAGAAGAACGGCGCCTCATGTATGTCGCGATCACGCGCGCGCGCGAATGTCTGTACCTGAGTTTCGCGCAGGAGCGCATGTTGCACGGGCAGACCCGCTACAGCGTGCG
>JAEUNN010000706.1 GCA_016791085.1 Rhodocyclaceae bacterium
CCGTCACCGTGAGCATAGGCAGTTGCACCTTGCCGCCCGGCGACGCGCGCAGCCATGTCGAAGTGCTGGCCATGGCCGACCAGGCGCTCTACCGCGCCAAGCAGGAAGGGCGCAATCGCGCCTGTCACGAATAGCCGGGGCGGACCCGCGCCGGAACCGTCACGGGCACACTGATTTCCGGCCATCCCCGGCCCAGGCTGCGCAGCGCATGCGCGTCAGCGCTTGATCCGGCGCCGCGGCGGACACTGCCGCGCTAGGCCACGCCCATGAGCGCGCGGGTAAGCTGCGCGGCCGGTATTTCCTTGCAGCCCGACAAATTCTGTCCGGCCCACAACGGCGAAAAATCGCCGCAGCCGGCCGCTTCCGCGCGCGCACGGAGCGGCGCCAGCGCGGCCGCCGCAAGCGGAAAGCGCGGCGCGGCGGTGTTGAGCGGCCCCAGTTCGCGCATCAGTCGGTTCACGATGCCGCGCGCCGGCCTGCCGCTGAACAGGTTGGTAAGGGCCGTCACGCCGGCGCCATCGCTTTTCAGCGCGGCGCGATGTACGGCACTGGCGGCGGATTCCGGACACAGCAAATAGGCGCTGCCGACCTGCACGGCAGCGGCGCCCAGCGCCAGGGCCGCCGCCACGCCGCGCGCGTCGGCTATGCCGCCGGCGGCAATGACCGGCACATCCACCGCGGCCACCACCTGCGGCAACAAGGCAAAAGTTCCGACCTGGGTGGCCGGGTTTTCGTCCAGGAACATGCCGCGGTGCCCGCCCGCTTCCGCGCCTTGCGCGATCACGGCATCCACGCCGCGCGCGGCCAGCCAGCGCGCTTCCGCGACGGTGGTGGCGCTGGACAGGATTTTCGCGCCGCAACTGCGCACTTTGGCCATCAATCCGGGTTCCGGCAGGCCGAAATGAAAGCTCACGAACGCCGGCCTGCAGGCACACACGATATCGGCCATGTCCGCATCGAACGGACGGCGCGCGGCACCCGCCACGGCTTGCGCGGGGTCCACGCCGAATTCGGCATAGTAGGGCGACAAAAGCGCGCGCCAGGCCTGTTCCGCAGCGTCGTCGGGAGGCGGGTTGCGGTGGCAGAAAAAGTTCAGATTGAATGGCCGCGTAGCGGCTGCCTGCAACAACGCCAGTTCCGCCCTCAACGCATCGGCGCCCAGCATGGCGCAGGGCAGCGAACCGACGCCGCCGCCGGCGCATACCGCGAGCGCCAGCGCACTCGCTTGCGAGCCCGCCATGGGCGCCTGGATCAGGGGAAGTTCCGTACCCAATAGCGCATGCAAGTTCATGGCGGCGGCTCCTTCACGGTGGGTTGCGCCGGCACGCGCCGAACGCAGCGGGCATCATGCCACAAACGGCCGGCCGACCCCGCCCTGGACGGGGTAGCTG
>JAEUNN010000723.1 GCA_016791085.1 Rhodocyclaceae bacterium
CAGCGGCGCAGCCGGGTCGCCGAAATTCGGCGACAAGGCGGCCTGGGCTCCGCGCATCAAGTCCGGTACGGACGCGCTGGTCGGCAGCGCGCTGAAGGGCAAGGGCGGTATGCCGCCCAAGGGCGGCAATGCCGCGCTGTCCGATGCGGAAGTCAAGGCGGCCGTCGAGTACATGGTGGGTGCGGCCAAGTAAGCCCTGCCGGACTAAAACAAAAAAGGCGCTGCGGCGCCTTTTTTGTTGTTCTGCCGGGCTGGTTAGCCGAGACGCTGGTCGGCTGAAACAACTCGATGGCACCCGGCCGGGCCGCGGGCTGCCGTGGATTTCCCACCCATTTCGCCCTGAACTGGTCGAACGGCGTGCGCAAGGCAGCGCGGGTCGAGTTTCCCAAGCCAGCCCGCGGCAAATGCGTTCATGGTTCGACAGGCTCACCACAAACGCATCTGGCGGGACGCGTGGGGAACGTTGCGGGGACTCCCCGGGGCTCGCCCGCCGCAGGGCACAACTCGGTGTCTGCCGCAATTCATTGGGCCCGCGTCCGGCACGGCCTGGATGTTGTTCGATGCCGGTGCGATTTCAATTCCGATGTTCCGATGCACCCGGCCAGGCGCCCGCCGCAGGCGGCGCTACACTTTGCGGCCGCTGCGCCTGCGGCTCGCCACGCCCAGGCCCGCGAGGCCCAGATAGACCAGCGCGGGCGGTTCCGGTACGGCCTGCAACACCAGTTCGAAAACGTATGGAAATACGCCGGATGCGCCCTCCTGGACCCAGATCGTATAGTCGCCGGTGCCTAGAGGCGGCGTAAACCCTTGCGATGGATTGGTGCCCAGGAAGTTGAATGTTGCGAGGTCCGGCAAGATGTCGGTATCGGTGTCGGCCGTACCAAACAGGTAGTAGCCGAGGGCGTCGGTAGATTGCGCGCCGGCCGGGTTCACGCCGGTCGTTCCCTGGTAGAGCCCGATGAATGAACCGGCGTTGCCGCCGCCGGCCGTCACGGGCCGAACGAACAGCGCGACCAGGTTCTGGCCGGACGGGACATGCACGGTGAAGTAATCCAGATCGACGCTGCGGCCTTGACCGGCGCCTTCTATGGTGCCGCTTACGGTGGTTCCGGCGTTCGGCGCCAGCGCGATGGCGGTGGGGCTTAGGTAGTCCCCCGACAAATCTCCGTCCGAGCTTTCACTCCAGTTTGCGCTGGCGGGCATGGATGCTGCGACCGCAAGTGCAAACACGGCAGGAATTACCGCCTGTTCAACTTTGTTCATTTGACCCTCGCTCGATTATTGGATGCGTGCAAACGACAGCCACCAACGATGCGCCCGCACGGGCGCGGAAAGGCAATCCGGTGTCAGGCAATCATAGGTAAACCCGACGCGGTCGTGCCAGGGTGCGAAAGCCCATGTGGTGGTGCAGCGGCAATGCGGGCCCCGCCGCCGGGCAGCCGTGCGTCCGGGGCGGCGGCCGTGCAGTGGCGATGGGCGTTTTGGCGGGGCCGGCAGCGCAGTGCCAGTGCGGTGCGCGGCTGCTGCGCAACGGGTTGCGCTTGCCGGCTACGGCAAGCGGCGACGGGGGTTGATTGCCTATGCAGTGCGGGAGGGGGAGCCGCGCAACTTAGTTTTTGGCGGCCAGCATGGCTTTCAATTGCGCCAGGCGCGCCACGTTGGCCTTGCGGTCCTGCGGCGTCGCCGTGCCGGGCTTGCCCAGTTGCTGAATGTCCTCGCCCAGTTCGGC
>JAEUNN010000724.1 GCA_016791085.1 Rhodocyclaceae bacterium
CTGCGGGCCGGCGTACCGAATATCCAGAGGAACAGGGCGAGCGGCGCCAGCCCGTAAAAAACGAAGGTCAGGACGCCGCCGACGATAGTTTCTTCGCTGATCGCCATCATCAGCGCGACGTAACTCCATGCGATGGCAATGATGTACATGTGATGCCTGGCTCCACGCCTGGTGGTGTTGGAAATATACGATTCATCAAGCACTTGACACAAACTGTGGCACGGTGCACATTGCGCGCCTCGCACATTTAAACGTGACCGCGCGATCAAGCGCCGGGCGCGCGCTGCAGGGTACAGGGGGTAGTCGCGTATGGACCAGAAAACAGGGCAGGCGGCCGCGATGCAGGACATCATGCAGTCCGGCCAGAATTTCGTACAGAATTTTTTTGAAATGCTGGCGCGCCTGCAACCGGGCAGTGCGCCGTTGGTGCCAGGCATGCCGGTGATGCCGGGTATGGCGCAAATGCCGGGCTTGCCGCCCATCCCCCAAATGCCGGCCATGGCGCAAATGCTGCAAATGCCGCAAATGCCCGGCATGCCGCAAATGCCGGATATGCAGGCCATGCCGCCGGTACCGGGCATGCCGGCCTTGCCCACGGTTGCGGCGACCGCTCCGCAACTGCAGGAACTGGCCACCCTGCAACAGGAATTTGCGACGCGTCACGCGCAACTGTGGGGCAGCTTCCTGCAACGCCCGCCGGGTGGCAAGGCCGAGCCGGTGGTCAAGGCGGAAGCCGGCGACCGCCGCTTTCAGGCCCAGGCCTGGACCGAATCGCCGATCTACGACTATCTGCACCAGGCTTATCTGCTCAATTCCGAATACGCCCGCCGCATGGCCGAAGCCACGCCGGTTGCAGATGGCCACGCCAAGAGCAAATTGCGTTTCCTGACGCGGCAATACGTGGATGCGCTGGCGCCCACCAATTTTGCCGCGACCAACCCGGAATTCATACGCACGGCACTCGAGACGCAAGGCGCGAGCATTACCCAGGGCATACAGAACATGCT
>JAEUNN010000678.1 GCA_016791085.1 Rhodocyclaceae bacterium
GGTCACGCTGGCCGGCGGCGAAGCGCTGGATGCCTGGACCACCTTCAGTTTCGATGCGCCGGTGCCGCTCGATGCGGCGGCGCTGCCGTGGGTGTCCATCGTGGTAAGCCGCGGGCTGGTCAGCTGGGCGCTGGCCGACAAACCCGCAACGCCGGGGCCGCCCGGCTCGGATAGCGCGCTGGCCGATGCCTTGCGGCTGCGCCGCGGCGCCGCCAACGGGCCCTGGCATGCGCTGCCGCTGCCGTTCCAGTCGAATGTGCCGCCGGCCGTCATGGATGCGCGCGGGCGCCTGCGTGCCATAGGCACCGGCTCCAAAACCGAACCGGTGGCGCCGCTACTGCTGTCCCTGGGCGGGCAGCTACAGCCCGCGGAACTTACGCCCAGCGTGAAGGGCGTGCCGCTGCAACTGAATTTCGACCCGCCGCTCGCGGCAGGTGCGGGCGGTCCGCTGCTCGCCATCGTGAGCCGGGTGGCCGGCACGCTAAGCCTGCGCGACGTCGATGTGATATGGCGCGAAGAATGAGGGTCCTCGCGACACCCCGCCTGCACCGGCTTGCGCGCGCCTGCGCGCCGTCCGGGCAGAACGCCGGCGCCGCGCGGACCGCGACAGGAGGATAGGCAAATGGCTGATGACGCACGCAGTCAATTTGTCGATGGTTTGCGCGTTACGGCGGACCATCTGGAACACGCCCAGGACAGGCTGCGCGAAGCCGTGCTGGATTTGCGCCGCAGCCTGGGACTGGGCCGCATCGCCTGGGGTTTGCGCGCTCAGTTGAGCGGCGGCAGCGTCACGCTGGACCCCGGCGTGGCGTTCGCGCCGGGCGGCGTGCGGCTATTCGTCGATGCGCCGCTCAATCTGGGCGCGCCGCCCGCGCCGCCTGCGCGCCTGGTGCTGCGCGCGGCCAATGCCGACGCGGCGGCGCTGCGCGTGGGCAGCACCCCCACGCTCATCACGCTGCAAACCACGGCCAGCCTGGAAGCCGACGACGGCGCCGATCCGGGCGCCGACGCGCTGGTGATCGCGCGCCTGAGCGCCGGCGACGGCGGGCCGGCGTTCGCGCAGGACGATGCGCTATTCGTG
>JAEUNN010000681.1 GCA_016791085.1 Rhodocyclaceae bacterium
CGGCGCGCGACGCCGTCGCCGCCTCGAACTTCGCGGCGCCCAGTGTTTCGACCTTAAGCTGTATCTCATACAGGAACTGCAGCACCTGGTGGCGATAGTGATCGTAGCGCGCATCGTCGGCCAGCGCGATGCGGTCGCGTAGGGCGCGGCAAGTCGGCCGCGAGCACTTCGCCTATGGTCCCCGAGGGGCCGTTAGTCATCATGATGATACGGTCCGAAAGCAGCCCGGCTTCGTCCACGTGGCGGGTAATCTGGGACAGACGCGGGCTCTCGGCTCAGAACACGTGACGCCAGGAAATCGTGAAACTTATTATCCGCTTACAGGCCATCATCAGGCGAGCAATTGTCCCTGATTGTACGCAAGGATACGCATTTCCTCAGGCGGCCCGGTGAAATACAAACTCATTGCATCCCATGCGCCCGCCGCAGGTTTTCAACGTTTCCAGAGCAAACCCTCCCTCTCGAAAATAGCGTACGACAGCTTCCGGTTTGGCCACCTCGAATGGATAACCTCCAAGCCAGTCGATCATGTCGTGCCACAACGACATACCCCTTCCAACTGATCGGCGGCCAGTCAATGCGCGAACCAGCCATCGCAAACCAATCAGGTATGGGGCGTGCAGTGCCACCAGCAACCACCTTGTCGTTCGATGACTGTTATAAAGTCTCTTGACCAGCATCCAGTATTTGCTGGTTAAGCCTTGGTCGTTGTAGATCGCAATGAACAGCCGTCCATCAGCAGCGACGGTCTGAATCACGTTAGCAAACGCTTGATGCATCCGGCCCGTATGGTGCAGCACACCCCACGAATAGACCACGTCGAACGTGCCCAGCCCGGAAACGTACTTTTCATCCAGCACCGAGCCCTGATCTATGGTCCAGAGCGGATCGCCACCAAAGTATCGGCTTTTCAGTTCGTTGGTGCAGGCGACTGACTGAGGGTCGTAATCAAACGACTGTACCGTGGCGCCAAGCCGCCTGGCCGCGAGGCTAAACAAACCGCTACCGGAACCTATGTCGAGAAAGCGTTTTCCATGCAAAGCTTGTACTTTGAGCATGCCGCACAGGGACTGCTCGGCTTGGCAAATCCGGCCATCATCCAGTTCGGTCAGAAAACGTGACCAGTTTTCTCCAAAGGCAAATCGCTTGCCGGTCTTAACCTCTTCTGCGCATTGTGT
>JAEUNN010000762.1 GCA_016791085.1 Rhodocyclaceae bacterium
AGGAACGCTAAATACAGCGCCGTTTGAGTCGTTATTTCCCGCATGCTCGCGCCGCGCGCGCTGGCAAAGTTCTATTGCACGCAAGGAAACGACATGGCAAAAGCAGCAGCAGCACCCGCTCCGGCCGCCGCCGGCGATGCGCCGCCGAAGAAAAAGGGAAAACTTATCATCATCCTCGCCGCGGTACTGGCGCTCGTGCTGGGCGGCGGCGGCGCGGCCTGGTTCATGCTGTCCAAAAAGCATGCGGACGAAGATGGCACCGAAGAAACCGCCGAAGCGGCGCCCAAGCACAAACCCAAGAAAAAGGCCGAACCCGGCGCGCCGCCGGTATTCGTGAATCTCGACGCTTTCGTGGTGAATTTGCGCCCCGAAGGCAATGGTGACCAGTTCCTGCAGGTGGTGGCCGTGCTCAAGGTCGAAGACCAGCACGAGGCCGAGAACGTGAAGCTGTTCATGCCGGAAATCCGGCATCGCATCCTGCTTCTGCTCAGCTCGAAAAAGGCGTCCGATATCAATGTGCCCGAGGCACGCGAAGAACTGGCCGAAGATCTCAAGGATGCGGTGAATGGCGTGGTCGGCGAGCCGCCGCCCAAATCCAAGAAAAAGCCGCAGGTTCCGACGGGTCCGATCAAATCCGTGTTTTTCACGTCTTTCATCGTTCAATGAGGCGGCCGGATGGCGCAGGACTTTCTATCCCAGGAAGAAGTTGATGCCCTGCTGAAGGGCGTCACGGGGGAAACCGACGAACCGTCCGCGGCCGATGAGCCGGGCGACGGCGTCCGCCCCTACAACCTGGCCACGCAGGAGCGCATCGTACGTGGGCGCATGCCCACGCTGGAACTGATACACGAGCGCTTCGCGCGTTACCTGCGCATAGGCTTTTTCAACTACATGCATCGCAACACCGAAATATCGGTGGGGCCGATACGCGTGCAGAAGTACGGCGAATTCATCCGCAACCTGGTGGTGCCGACCAACCTGAACCTGATCCAGGTCAAGCCGCTGCGCGGCACCGGCCTGGTGGTGTTCGACCCCAACCTGGTATTTCTGGTCGTCGACAACATGTTCGGCGGCGACGGGCGCTTCCACAGCCGCGTGGAAGGACGCGATTTCACGCTGACCGAGCAGCGCATCATCCAGAGCATGCTCAAGGTGGTGTTCGGCGAATACGAACGCGCCTGGAAGCCGGTTTATGAAATCACCTTCGAGTACGTGCGCTCGGAAATGAATTCGCAGTTCGCCAATATCGCCACGCCGTCGGAAATAGTCGTGGCGACCACGTTCCAGATCGAGTTGAACGGCGTTACGGCGGAAATGCACATCTGCCTGCCCTACTCCATGGTGGAGCCGATACGTGACCTGCTCTATTCGACCATGCAGAGCGATCACATCACCTCCGACAAGCGCTGGATCAACCTGCTCACCAAGCAGTTGCTCGATGCGGAAGTCAAAATGGTGGTCGAACTGGGCAGTGCCCGGGTCACGCTGCGCGAGGTGAACCAGCTAAAGGTTGGCGATGTGCTGCCGTTGAACATTGCGGAAATGGTCACCGCAGCCGTGGACGGCGTGCCGGTCCTGGCAGGGCGATACGGCCTGCAAAACGGGCATTACGCGGTGAAAATCGAGCGATTTCTCGCCGACCGCGAAGAACTCGCGCAATCCCTCAAGACGGGTACGCAAAAATGACGGACGCCGCAACGACCGACGAACAACAGATCAGCGACGACGACTGGGCCGCCGCCATGGCGGAACAGCAGGAAGTCGACGCCGCCGCGCCCAACGTGCAGCCGGCGCAGATATTCCAGCAGTTCGGCGAAGCCGCCAACAAGCCCGGCCAGATACACGATTTCGAAATGATCCTGGATATCCCCGTGCAGCTCACGGTGGAACTGGGACGCACCCGGATATCCATCCGCAACCTGCTGCAACTGGCGCACGGCTCGGTGGTCGAGCTGGAAGGCCTGGCCGGCGAACCCATGGACGTGCTCATCAACGGCACGCTCATCGCGCAGGGAGAAGTGGTGGTCGTGAACGACAAGTTCGGCATACGCCTGACCGACATCATCACGCCCTCGGAAAGATTGCGTAAGTTGAACCGCTGACCCCCCCCGATTGCCTCCGAAGTAGTTGAGTTGAGCGGCTTGCGAGCCGCTCTTTTTTTTTGGTACGCCCGGCAGGGCGCCTGGCTTGCGATGCTGCGCCGGGCGCCGGCCGCCGGCGCTCATGGCGCGACCACCAGCAATACCGCCCCGGCCACCATGCACGCGCAGCCCGCCAGGCGCTGCGGGCTCAAGGACTCGCGCAGCAGGCGGGCGCCGATCAGCACGCCTGCCAGCATGGCCAGTTCGCGCACCGGCGCGACATGACTGAGCGGCGCGCGCGTGAGTGCCAGCAGCACCAGTGAGTAGGCCAGCGGCGACAACAGACCCACGCCCAGCACCGGCAGCCGGTCGCAGCGCCAAGTGCGCGCAAGGGCCGCGGGCGCGCGCAGCGCGAACGGGGCAAGCAGCACAGTGCGCACGGCCAGTCCCGCCGCGTAATAGAACAGCGGCGGTGCCGCCAGCGTTTTGATGGCCCAGCCATCCACGACCGTATAGGACGCGATGAACAGGCCGGTCAGCAGGCCCCAGAACAGGCCCGCGCCGGTGCGCCTGCCGTGCAGCAGGGCGGCCGGCGCCGCGGCGATCAGGAAAATGCCGCCCACGATGGCCGCGACGCCCAGCCAGGCCGCCGCAGTGGGCGCTTCGCCCAGCAGCAGCACCGCGCCGCATACCGAAAACAGCGGCCCGGTGCCGCGCGCGAGCGGATACACGATGGAAAAATCGGCCGCCCGGTAGCCCTGCTGCAATACCAGCGAATACACCACGTGCAGCAGTCCGCTCGCGACTATCGCGCCCCATAGCGCGGCGGACGGCGCCGCGTCCAGCTGCCGCCAGGAAGCATAGCCCCAGGGGGCCGCGGCGGCGCAGCTGACCAGACCGAACAGGAACACGAATGGCAGACCGCCGGATGCCTTT
>JAEUNN010000763.1 GCA_016791085.1 Rhodocyclaceae bacterium
CCGGCATCATTGGCTGCCAGCGCCGCATCGAGCGCCTGCAGCGCAGGCATCAATTCATCCCAGGGCAGGCAGGTTTCGTGCGCGATCATGATGCGCGGGTGGGAGGTCGGACGCGGATCGGCCGATATGAGCAATTCCTCATAGAGCTTTTCGCCCGGGCGCAAACCCGTGATTTCGATCGCGATGTCGCCGTCCGGGTTTTGTTGGTCGCGCACGCTGAAACCCGACAGTTCTATCATGCGCCGCGCCAAATCCATGATGCGCACCGGCTCGCCCATGTCCAGCATGAACAGGTCGCCGCCGCGCGACATTGCACCGGCCTGTATCACCAGCTGCGCGGCTTCGGGTATGGTCATGAAATAGCGCGTCACGTCGGCGTGGGTCAGCGTGAGCGGACCGCCATTCCTTATCTGCTGGCGGAATTTCGGTGCCACCGACCCGGAGGAGCCGAGCACGTTGCCGAAACGCACGATCGCGAACCTGGTCGTCGCAGTACGCTGCGCCAAGGCCTGCAGGCACATTTCCGCGAGGCGCTTGCTCGCCCCCATCACGTTGGTCGGCCGTACCGCCTTGTCGGTGCTCACCAGCACGAAATCGGCAACCCCGTATTCGGCCGCGTTGCGCGCCGTGCAGAGCGTGCCGAACACGTTGTTGCGCAAACCTTCGGCCGGATTGTGCTCGACCATGGGCACGTGTTTGTAGGCGGCGGCGTGGTAGAGCGTATGCGGCCGCCAGGCAGACAGGATTTGGCTCATGCGTGCCGCATCCTGTACCGAGGCGAGCAGCGGTATGAGCCGCAATTCGCGCCCGGCGAGTTTTTCTTCGAGTTCCTGATGGATGGAATACAGCGCGAATTCGCTCTGTTCGACCAGCAACAGGCATTGCGGTCCGAGCAGGGCGATCTGGCGGCACAATTCGCTGCCTATCGATCCGCCGGCACCGGTCACCATCACGACCCTGTCCGTCACGTTGCGCGCCAGCAGAAGATGATTCGGCGCCACAACTTCGCGTCCCAGCAGGTCGTCGATGTCCAGGTCGCGCAGGTCGGTCGCGCCCACGCGATCGCCCACCAGTTCGACGCGCCCCGGCAGCGTGCGTACCGACACCTTGGCACGGCGCATGAGCGCGATGATTGCATTGCGGCGCACACGGTCCAGCGACGGTATCGCCAGCAACACGGTCGATACGTTCAGCGTCGCGACCAGGCCGCTCAGGTCGGCGGCACCGTAAATCGGCAAACCGTCCAGCACATGGCCGTGCAGGCGCTCATCGTCGTCGAGAAACCCGACCAGCCGCAATTCGTAGCTGTTGGCCATCGCATCGGCCAATTGCCGCCCGGCCGCGCCGGCGCCGTAAATGAGCGCCTTGGGAAGCGCGGCAAGCTTGAGTTCACGCTCGTAATGCCCGCCCAGCCACAGGCGCGCCAGCGCCCGCGTGCACCCGACCGTCAATAGCAGCAGCATGGGCTGTATCAGGCCCACGGTGCGCGGCACGTCGACCACGCCGATTGCCGTATAGACCGCCGCGTACACCAATCCGTAAATGCCGGCCGCACGCACCACGCTCATGAGTGCCGGCCAGCCGCTGTAGCGGAATATCGCGCGGTACAGTCCGCACATCACGAATATCGGCAGGGCCAGAATGATGGACGCGCCGGCCGCGATCAGCGTGTTGCCGGATAGCGCGACAAATTCGCCCAGGCGCAGATACAGCGCCAGCCACAGGCATAGCACGCACAGACTGGCATCCACCAGGAACACCACGACGCGCTTGGCCGGCCGCGGCATGGCCAGGATGGGAAGGGCAAGATCGGAAATGGCCTGCATCGTGAAGTGACCGGTCAAACTGTCGTCGCGTGCTTGGCCGCACTCAATGCGCGACCCCTTCGCGCTGCAACACCTTTGCAAAGGTCCTGAACAGTATCGCAATATCGAAACGGAACGAGCGCCGCTGCAAATATTCGGCGTCGAGGCGAACTTTGGCCGCTATGGGCAATTCGTCCCTGCCGTTAACCTGGGCCCAGCCGGTCAGTCCCGGCAGCAGCAGGTGCACGCCGGCCTGCGTGCGCAGTTCGATAAGATCGTGCTGGTTGAACAGTGCCGGCCGCGGACCGACAAAACTCATGTCACCCTTGAGTATGCTCCACAACTGCGGAAGCTCATCCAGGCTGGTTTTGCGCAGGAAGGACCCGATGGGCGTGAGCCAGCGCGCCGGGTTGTCGAACTCGTGCGTGGCCAGTTGAGGCGCGCCGGTGCGCATGCTGCGAAATTTGGGCATGCGGAACAGCCGGTTGTGGCGCCCCACCCGCTCCGACCAATACAAGGCCGGCCCCGGCGAGGACAGGCGCACGGCCAGCGCCACGGCCAGCATGGGCAAGGCCAGGAACAGCAGCGCCAGCGACGCCAGCACCAGGTCGAAGGCGCGCTTCATGAACCGTGCCGCCGGTACCACTGCGCGGTTGCCAGCAGCCCTTGCTGCGTGGAATACGGCGGCCGCCATCCCAGATCGTCGCGCATCGCGCCATCGTCCAAAGTCAGCGAGCCGGTCAGGCGCTCGAACTGCGCCGACCTGCCCAGGCATGCGGCGGCATACCGCAACAGCAGGCGCGGCACCCGCACCAGGCGGACCGGCCGGTCCAGCGCGGTGGCAAGCATGCGGATCAGATCGGGCGTCGATACGTCTTCCTCGTCCTTGGGAAGGTAGATTTTCTGTGCCGCCGCCGGATGGTCCAGGCAGGCCGCTATCGCAGCCACCAGATTGCCCACATAAATCAGGCTGCGACGGTTGTCTATGGATCCGAAAGGCAGCGGCAGCCTGCGATCCACGGCCTGCATGAGTTGCAGGAAATTTGCGCCCACGCGGGCGCCATAGACCAGCGGCGGCCGCACTATGACCACCTCCATGCCGCTGGTGTGGGCAATTTCCAGCAGACCTATTTCCGCCTCGCGTTTCGAAACCCCATAGGCGTCGGCCGGCAGGCAGGCATCCGCGGCGCAAAATCTGCCCTGTTCGCCCATGGCTTTCACACTGGACACGAACACCAAGCGCGCGACGCCCGCCGCCGCCGCCTGACGCGCCAGATTCAGCGTTCCCTGCGTATTCACGCGATGAAACTGGCCGGCTTCATGCGCGCCCGCAGCGCGCACACGGTGCACGTGCGCCGCGGCGTGCACGACCCTGTCACAGGCCTGCAGCGCGGCACTCCAGTCGGTTGCCGGTCCGATGTCGCCGACCGCCACCTGCCCGGGTCCGGGTTGGGTCCGGACGGCGCCGACGACCTCCGATCGATTGCCGCGCAAAGTGGCAACCAGCGCGCCACCGACAAATCCGTTTGCACCTGTGACGAGAATTTTCAATTTCGGCAAACCCGCACGGGCGCATTGTCGTTTGCACTGGCCGCGCCGTAGCAGCCCAACGCCGCCGCAGGTCGCGCGCGCCGCAACTTCGCTGCCACGCGCGCCGGATCAGTACCCGCAGGCCTTTGGCGGCGCGTCGCAGATTGTACGTCGGCACGCAATGGGGTTGCGGGGGATGGCGACTGCAAGCGCAAGTCGCGCCCTCATACATTCGCCTCGGCGCGGCCGTTATAGCGCTCCAGCCAGCTTTCGAAGGCGGCCGCCGGCATCGGGCGCGATTGCAGAAACCCCTGCACGTTGCCGCAGGAACGGCTTTTCAGAAATTCCAACTGGCGGTCAGATTCCACGCCTTCGGCGACGGTTTCCAGGCCCAGCGAAATGGCCATGTGGATGATGGCCTCGACGATGGCCGCGTCGTTGGCATCGACATCCACCTCGGCCACAAAAGTGCGGTCTATCTTGAGCTTGTGCACGGGCAGGTGCTTCAGGTAGAACAGCGACGAATAGCCGGTGCCGAAGTCGTCGATGGCCGACGCGACCCCGGCGCCGCTCAACTGCACCAGTGCATTGCCGGGCTGTTCCACCACGCGCAGCACGGCGGATTCGGTCAGTTCCAGTTCCAGCGCTTCGGGCGGCACGCCGTGCGC
>JAEUNN010000805.1 GCA_016791085.1 Rhodocyclaceae bacterium
CGGCTGGCCGAAAAATCCGGCATGGAGCGCACGCATCTGTATCGCAAGCTCAAACAGCTGGGCCTGCAAACGTCGCGCCGCGGCGATCCCGACTGATACGGATCAAGCGCAACGCATGGGCGCGGCGTAGAATCGCGCCTCCTGTCGTGTAGGGTTGCTCCTGCCGTGAAAATAATTATTCTCGGCGCCGGCCAGGTTGGCAGTTCGGTTGCCGAAAGTCTCGAATCCGAAGCCAACGAAATTACCGTCGTCGATACCAACACCGATCTGCTGCAGGCCTTGCAGGACAAGCTGGACCTGCGCACCGTGGTCGGCAACGGTGCGTCGCCCGACGTGCTCAAGGAAGCCGGCGCCGACGACGCGGAAATGCTCATTGCGGTCACCACCTCGGACCAGACCAATCTGTGCGCCTGCCGCATCGCCAAAACCCTGTTCAACCTGCCCACGCGCATCGCGCGCCTGCGCTCGGCCGATTACGTCGAATACCCGGAATTGCTCAACGAAAACAATTTCGCGGTGGATTTCAGCATTTGTCCGGAGCAGGAAGTCACCGAATACATCGAAAACCTCATCGAATTTCCCGAAGCCCTGCAGGTGCTCGAATTCGCCGACGGCAAGGTGACGCTGGTGGGCCTGCGCGCTTTCGAAGGCGGCCCGCTGGTGGGCCATCCCATACGCGACATACGCCAGCACATACCGCAGGTCGAAGCGCGCATCGTGGCGATATACCGGCGCGATCAGGCCATCGCGCCGGACGGCGACACGGTGATCGAGGCGGGCGACGAAGTGTTCTGCCTGGCGGCGACCGAGCACATACGCCGGGTCATGAAAGAAATGCGCCGTCTGGACCGTCCGGTGCGCCGCATCATGATCGCCGGCGGTGGCAACATCGGCTATCGGCTCGCCAAAACCATAGAAAAAAATTACGACGTCAAGGTGATAGAACATAACCGGCAGCGCTCGCAATTCCTCGCCACCCACCTCGTGCGCACCCTGGTGCTGGCGGGCGATGCGACCGACGAAAAGCTGCTGGAAGGCGAGAACATCGAGGACATGGACATGTTCCTGGCCCTCACCAACGACGACGAAAACAACATCATGTCGGCGCTGCTCGCCAAGCGCATGGGCGCGCGCCGCGTGCTGGCGCTCATCAACCGGCGCGCCTATGTCGATCTGGTGCAGGCCGGCGCCATAGATATCGCGATTTCGCCGGCCATGGTGTCGATAGGTTCGCTGCTGCGCCACGTCAAGACCGGCGACGTCGCCACCGTGCACCGCCTGCGCCGCGGCGCCGCCGAGGCGCTGGAAGTGGTCGCGCACGGCCAGGCCGGCAAATCCAAGGTGGTCGGCAAGCAGGTGCAGGAAATCGCGCTGCCGGCCGGCGTGCAGGCGGCCGCCATCCTGCGTACCAGCACGCTGGGCGATGCTCCCGATCGCAGCAACGGCCGCAAGGCCAGCTATGACCAGGTGCTCATCGCGCATCACGACACCGTAATCGAGAATGACGACCACGTGATCCTGTTCTGCGTGTCGCGCGAACTGGTGCCCAAGGTCGAAAAACTGTTCCAGGTGGGGCTGGAGTACTTTTGATGGGGACGTTGCTTCCCGTTCTGAATGTACTGGGCAGGTTGCTCGCGGTTTTCAGCCTCACCTACATAATTCCGATGATCAGCGCGGTGATCTACCGCGACGGCACGCTGGCCGATTTCGTGGCGGCGATGCTCATATCGCTGGTCAGCGGCGTCGTGCTGTGGGCCTCCACGCGCCAGCATTACCGCGAACTGCGCCCGCGTGACGGCTTCCTGCTGGTCACGCTGTCATGGACGCTCATGGCGGCCATCGCGACCTTGCCGCTCCTGCTCGTATATGAGCAAATGTCCTTCACCGATGCGTATTTCGAAACCACGTCGGGACTGACCACCACCGGCTCCACGGTCATGACCGACCTGGACCACGCGCCGCCCTCCATCAACCTGTGGCGCCACCAGCTCAACTGGATGGGCGGCATGGGCATCATCGTGCTGGCGGTGGCCATCCTGCCCATGCTGGGCGTGGGCGGCATGCAGCTCTACAAGGCCGAAACGCCGGGCCCGCTCAAGGACACCAAGCTCACCGCGCGCATCGCCGACACCGCCAAGGCGCTGTGGTACGTGTATGCCGGCATTACCGTGGCCTGCATACTGTGCCTGCGTCTGGCCGGGATGAACTGGCTCGATTCGATATGCCACGCTTTCGCCGCCCTGGGCCTGGGCGGGTTTTCGACGCGCGACGCGAGCGTGGGGGCATTCGACAAGCCCGCCGTGGAATTCGTGCTGATCGTGTTCATGATGATCGCGGCCATGAATTTTTCCACGCACTTCCTGGCCTGGCGCGGCAAATCGCTGCGCGCCTACTGGGTGGACAAGGAGTGCCTGACACTGCTGTTCGTGGTCATAGGCAGCTGTTTCGGCGTGGCGCTGTACCTGCACTGGAACGACGTGTACCTGAATTACTGGACGGCGCTGCGGCACGTCAGTTTCAACCTCGTTTCGCTTGCCACCGACTGTGGCTTCGTCAGTGTCGATTACGACAAATGGCCGGCGTTCGCGCCGCTGTGGATGCTGTTCCTGTCCTGCATCTGCGCCAGTTCAGGCTCCACGGGGGGCGGCATCAAAATGATACGCACCATCATCCTGGCCAAACAGGCGTACCGTGAACTGGTCAAGCTGGTGCATCCCGCTGTGGTGAATCCGCTGCGCGTGGGCAATTCGGTGGTGGCCAACGAAATCGCCTTTTCGGTGCTGGGATTCATCTTTTTGTATTTCGTCAGCGTGGTCGGCATGACCTTCCTGCTGGTCATGAGCGGGCTGGATTTCACGTCCTCGTTCAGTGCCGTGATCGCTTCCATCAATAACGCCGGCCCGGGCCTGAATGCCGTGGGCCCGGCCACCAATTACGAATCGCTGACGGATTTCCAGACCTGGGTATGCAGCATCACCATGCTGCTCGGACGTCTCGAAATATTCTCGGTGGTCGTATTATTCACTCCCCAATTCTGGCGCAAGTGACATGACTAGACCTCGCAACGACACTTTCCTGCGGGCACTGCTGCGTGAACCGGTCGAATACACGCCGATATGGCTCATGCGTCAGGCCGGCCGCTATCTGCCCGAATACAACGAAACGCGGCGCCGCGCCGGCAGCTTCCTGAATCTCTGCAAATCCCCGTCGGCGGCCTGCGAGGTCACGCTGCAGCCGCTGGCGCGTTTTGAACTCGATGCGGCCATCCTGTTTTCGGACATCCTGACGGTGCCCGACGCGATGGGCCTGGGCCTGTATTTTGCCGAGGGCGAAGGCCCCAAATTTGAGCGCCCGCTGCGCCAGGAGTGGGAAATCCGCAATCTGGCCGTGCCCGACCCGTATGCCGAACTGCGCTACGTCATGGACGCGGTGGCCGAAATACGCCGCGCGCTGGACAATTCCGTGCCGCTGATCGGCTTTTCCGGCAGCCCGTTCACGCTGGCCTGCTACATGGTCGAGGGCGGCGGATCGGACGATTTCCGGCGCATCAAGACGCTGGTCTATGACCGTCCCGATCTGGCCCATCACGTGCTTGAAGTCACCGCGCGCGCGGTAACCGCCTACCTGAACGCCCAGATCGAATCCGGCGCGCAGGCGGTCATGCTGTTCGACACCTGGGGCGGCACGCTGCCGGCGCACAGCTACCGGGAATTTTCGCTGGCCTACATGCAACAGGTGCTACAGGGCCTGCGCCGCGAGCACGCCGGCGAGCGCGTGCCGGTCATCGTATTCACCAAGGGTGGAGGGCAATGGCTGGAACACATTGCCGCCATAGGCTGCGATGCCGTGGGGCTGGACTGGACCACGGACATTGCCGATGCGCGCGCGCGTGTGGGCGATCGTGTGGCGCTGCAGGGCAATCTCGATCCCATGGCCCTGTTCGCCTCGCCGGACCGCATAGGCGCGGCGGCGCGCCGCATCCTGGACGATTTCGGAACCGGCAGCGGCCACGTGTTCAACCTCGGCCACGGAATTTCCCAGTACACGCCTCCGGAACACGTTACCGGTCTGGTCGATTGCGTGCATGCGCACAGCCGCGCACTGCGCGCCGCCGCTAAGGCCGGCGCCTGAGTGCCGCGCGGCCTGTGTGCCCTTGGGGCGAATTTGTGCGCACTGCAAAAAAAACTTGACATATTTTGAAATTGGCCGAAATGCCGGAAGTTATGCACAGCGCTGTGGAGTCCTTCGGCAGCACCGCCGGATGCCGGCGGTGCTGCTAGGCACAATTTTCAAGTGCTTGTTTCTTAAAAGAAAATTTTTAGCTTAAAATTTGTGCAACAAAGCAAAAAGCCTTGTCTGGCAGTGTTTTGCACGTGGCTGCCGGAGACTTTCCCACAAAGTTATCCACAACTTGTGTGGACAAGAAAGTTCTTATTGCCCGGCAAGCCATTACGGCAAAAAGCGCAAGTGATTTATCAGAAAAATGTAATAAATTATTGATTTTACTGTAATAACTTGCCTTCAATCGTTCGCGTCGCGCTGCCGCTGCCCTTGCCGCGTCTGTTCGACTACCTCGCGCCCGATGTGGGCAGCGAACACTGCGGCCGGCGCGTACGCGTGCCCTGGGGATCGGGCGTAGCGCTGGGCCTGATCTGGGAAGTTGCCGCGCACAGCGATGTGCCGCCGGAAAAATTGCGCAGCATCCTGGCGCTCGAAGGCGACACGCCGGCACTGCCGGCGGCCTGGCGCGATCTGGTGGAATTCGCCAGCCGCTACTACCACGCCGTACTGGGCGAAGTGGCCGCGCTGGCGGCGCCGGCCGGCAAATGGCCGCTGCCGCGCGCGGTGGATGGCTTGCCGCGCTGGCTTGCCATCACCGCCGCCGGGCAGGCCGCGTTGCCGCAACTGGCGCCGCGCCGCATCGCGCAGCGCCTGCTCGCGCGCCTGGCCGGGCAGGGCCCGCAGGCGCTGCGCGAGCTGCTGCCGGAAGGCCGCGGCGCCGATGCGCACCTGGCCGACCTGTTGCGGCGCGGCTGGGTGGCCGCGGCGCCCTTCATGACCGGCGAGCGCCCGCAACTTACCGCCGACCAGGCCGCGGCTTTGGCCGCCGTGCCCGAGTCGGGCTATGCGCCGTGTCTGCTGTACGGCATCACCGGCAGCGGCAAAACCGAAATTTACCTGCGCCTGGTCGAGCGCGCCCTGGCGGCCGGACGCCAGGCCATGGTGCTGGTACCCGAAATCGCGCTCACGCCGCAACTTGCGGGGCGCTTCGCGACACGTTTTCCGCGCGCGCACATCGTGCTGCAGCACAGCGCGGTCGCCGGTGGCGCGCGGGCGCGCGGGTTTTTCGCGGCGCTGTCGGGCAGCGCCGATCTGGTGCTCGGTACCCGGCTCGCGGTATTCACGCCGCTGCCCAGGCTGGCCCTGATCGTGGTCGACGAAGAGCACGACGCCTCGTTCAAACAGCAGGAAGGCGTGCGCTATTCGGCGCGCGATCTGGCCGTGCTGCGCGCCGCCACGGCCGGCGTGCCGGTTGTGCTGGGCTCCGCCACGCCCTCGCTGGAAAGCTGGCAGCACGCGCAGTCCGGCCGTTACCGGCTGCTCAGCCTGGCGCGCCGCGCCGTGGCCGGGGCGCGCCTGCCCGAGGTGAAACTCATAGACATGAATCGCCATCCCGCGCGCGAAGGTTTGTCCGCGCCGCTCCTGGCGGCGTTGGCGGCCGGTCTCGCGGCCGGTCAGCAAAGTCTGGTGTTCCTGAACCGCCGCGGCTATGCGCCGGTGCTGGCCTGTTCCGCCTGCGGCTGGGTGAGCCGCTGCGACCACTGTTCCGCCAACCTGGTGCTGCATCTGGCCGAGCGCCGCCTGCGCTGCCATCACTGCGGGGCCAACGCCGGTGTGCCGGCGGCCTGCCCGGGCTGCGGCAATCAGGACATCCAGGCCTATGGACGCGGCACCCAGCGCATAGAAGAACTGCTGCGCCAGCGCTTTCCGGCCGCGCGCCTGATGCGCATGGACCGCGACAGCGTGCGCTCGCCGCGCGACTGGGAAGAGCGCCTCGCGGCGGTGCGCGCGCGCGAGGTGGACATACTCGTGGGCACCCAGATGCTTGCCAAGGGGCACGATTTTCCGCAACTCACCCTGGTGGGCGTGCTCAATGCCGACGCCTCGCTCTATTCCGCCGATTACCGCGCGCCCGAGCGCCTGTTCGCGCAACTGGTGCAGGTGGCAGGCCGCGCCGGCCGTGCCGACCAGCCCGGAACGGTCATGGTGCAGACGCAGTTTCCGCAGCACGCTCTGTTTGCAGCCCTGCTGCGCCACGATTACCCGGGCTTCGCGGCGGCGCAATTGGCCGAGCGCCGCGCCGCGAATTTTCCGCCCTTTGCGTATCAGGCGCTATTGGCGGCCGATGCGCCGCAAATGCAGACCGCGCTGGATTGGCTGGCCGCCGCGCGCGCGCAGGCCGGCACGCCGGAACACGTGTTCCTGTTCGATCCCGTTCCCATGCGCATGACGCGTCTGGCCGACCGCGAACGCGCGCAACTGCTGGTCGAATCGGGCTCGCGGCGGCGCCTGCAGGAATTTCTCGCGGCCTGGGTGGCGGCCCTGCACGCGCTCGCCACACCGCGCACACTGCGCTGGCACCTCGACGTCGATCCGGCCGAAATTTGAGCCGGGCTGCGCGCGCGGCCGTGCCGGCCGGCAATGCCGGCGCGGCGGGGCGCCTTGATCGCCCGAAACCCTTTGCTAAGCTGAAGGACGCCACAAACTTTCCCGGCAAGCAGGAATCCTCATGGCCTATCTGATCACCCCCGAACATCTGAGTGCGATCGCGGGCGCGGGCACGGCGCTCAT
Source organism: Rhodocyclaceae bacterium (assembly GCA_016791085.1). Classification (GTDB taxonomy): domain Bacteria; phylum Pseudomonadota; class Gammaproteobacteria; order Burkholderiales; family Rhodocyclaceae; genus JAEUNM01. The sequence continues at coordinate 6,853 of JAEUNN010000805.1, forward strand.
GCCCGCGCTGGCCGAGTGGATGAACAAACTATGTCCGGGCTATGAAATCGACACGGCGCCGGAGTATGCGCATTTCCTGGCGCAGGCCTGCCACGAGACCGACCACTTCCGGACCTTGCGCGAATATGCATCCGGCAAAGCCTACGAAAACCGCGCGGACCTCGGCAACACGCGTCCCGGCGACGGCATGCGCTTCAAGGGCCGCGGCATATTCCAGACCACGGGGCGTGCCAACTATCTGCAACTGGGCATCCGCAAGGGCCGGCGCGACATGTTCGTGAATAATCCGGAACTGCTGGAACAGCCCGAATACGCGGTCTGGAGTGCCTGTGAATACTGGGCCACGCGCAATCTGAACGACGCGGCCAACCACGCCGACAGCGACAGGCTCAAGAAAAAATATCGCGGCGCGGTAATCGACGTGTCACCCGTCGAATTCATCAGCCTCACCATCAACGGCGGCTATAACGGCATGGACGACCGCAAGAAATATTACGCGATCGCCTGCCGCGTGCTGGTCTGAGGCGCGCCGCGCGGCGCGGCCGGCGTTCAGGCGGTGCAGGCGCTGCGCCAGGCTTCCGTGGCGCCGCTGCCGTAACGCTCTTCGCGCTGCTGGTAGGCGTTCCAGATGCGCTCGCGGAATTCCGCATGCACGCGCACGGGCTTGAAGCGGAACCAGGCTTCGTGATCGTAAGCAGCCAGCGCGCCTTCCCAGTCGCTGGCGCTGCCGCCGTCCTTATGCACGGCCTTGCCCAATAGCGGCGTGACGGTGTGGTCGTCCAGATCGGCCTGATACTGCCAGCTGCCGTGGCCGCGGCGGCCGTACAGGGTCCACATGCC
>JAEUNN010000890.1 GCA_016791085.1 Rhodocyclaceae bacterium
GTAGGGCCCGCTGCCCACGCCCCAACGGCCCAGCGTTTGCCCGAAATCTTCGTTGTGCTTTTCCAGGCCCATTTCGCTGGCAACGTCGAACAGGCCCAGTATGCCTATGGTCGAATTGATGAGCACGCGCCACAGGTCGCCCAGACCATCGGCACCCTTGCCCTGCAACAGGTTATTGACGCCTATCCACAGGTCACCCACGTTGGAAAACGCATTCGTCACGCCGGTGCGTACCGGCGGCGGCACGGCGGCGTCATAGCCCTTGGCGAGCGGCTTGAGCGCAACCTTGTCCACGCCCTCGTTGAACGAGAACATGGCACGGTTGAACCCTTCCAGGGGGTCGTGCGGATTGTTGGTGCTGGCACAGCCGGCCAACAGGCCGACCACGAAAATGCTGGCGAATCTGGAACTTTTCATTTTGCTTCCGCTCCCGCCGTGTCAGGCTTTCTTTGCCCGCCTTCGGCAGCTTTGTCGAACAGGAACTGGCTGATCAGCTTTTCAAGCACGACCGCCGACTGGGTAATCTTGAAGGTGTCACCTTCCTTTATAAGGGCCGGATCACCGCCGACTTCGAGGCCGATGTACTGTTCGCCCAGCAGCCCGGAAGTCAATATGGATGGGATGGTATCGCGAGGAAATTCAAAGCGGCGGTCGATTTGCAAGCTTACAACAGCGCGATATTCCTTAGCATCGAAAGAAATCGCGGATACCCGTCCTACCACCACCCCCGAGCTTTTTACCGGGGCGCGCACCTTGAGTCCGCCGATGTTGGCGAAATTGGCATGCACGGTGTACGTTTCCGAAATATTGGCGCTCGCCAGGTTGCCCACTTTCATCGCCAGCACCAGCAGGGCCGCCAGCCCCAGCGCGACGAATATGCCGACCCACAGGTCTATCGCGGCACGGTTCATCAAATCCCCCGAAACATGAATGCAGTAAGTACGAAATCCAGCGCCAGTATGGCAAGCGATGAAGTCACGACGGTGCGCGTGGTCGCCCGCGACACACCTTCCGCGGTGGGAATCGCGTCATAACCTTCGAATACGGCAATCCACGCCACGGCCATGCCGAACACCACGCTTTTGATCACGCCGTTCACCACATCCCGTCGAAAATCGACCGCCGCCTGCATTTGCGACCAGAACGACCCGTCATCGACACCGATCAATACAACGCCGACCAGCCAGCCGCCGAATACACCCAGCGCCGAAAACAGCGCCGCCAACAGCGGCATGGAAATCACCCCGCCCCAGAAGCGCGGCGCGACCACCCGCGCGATCGGATCGACGGCCATCATTTCCATCGCCGTGATCTGTTCGGTGGCTTTCATCAGGCCGATTTCGGCGGTAATTGCGGAGCCCGCCCGGCTGGCAAACAGCAGTCCGGCCACCACCGGACCCAGTTCGCGTACCAGGGACAGCGCGACCAGCACCCCGAGCGACTCGGACGAGCCATAGCGCTGCAAGGTGTCATAGCCCTGCAGACCGAGCACCATCCCCACGAACAGTCCGGATACGCTGATGATGATGAGCGACAGCACGCCGGCGAAATAGATTTCGCGTATGGTGAGGTTATAGCGTCGAAATGCCGTACCCGAGTGCAACAGCACGGCGGTCAGGAAGCGGCTGGCAAAACCCAGGCGCCAGATGCGGTCGATCACGTTGCGGCCGACAAGACGCAGGCCGCGCAATATGGCGTCAAACATTCGGCGCCCTCAGCAATTGTTCGCGGAATGGCCGCGCCGAGTAATCGAAGGGCACCGGCCCGTCCGGTTCGGCCCACACGAACTGGTGCACGAATGGCTCGCGCGAAGCGCGCACTTCATCGGCCGTGCCTTCGGCGACGATGCGGCCTTCCGACACGAAATACACATAATCGACCAACTGCAACGCTTCATGCACGTCGTGCGTGACGATGATGGAACTGGCCCCCAACGCGGCATTGAGCCGGCGCACCAACTGACCGATCACGCCCATGGATATCGGATCCAGGCCGGTGAATGGTTCGTCATACATGATGAGCATGGGGTCCAGTGCAATGGCGCGGGCCAGCGCCACGCGACGCGCCATGCCGCCCGACAGTTCGGACGGCATGAGCGCATGCGAACCGCGCAGACCGACTGCATGCAGTTTCATCATGACCAGATCGCGCACCATATCCGCCGGCAAATCCGTATGCTCGCGGACCTGGAATGCCACGTTGTCAAACACGGACATATCGGTAAAGAGGGCGCCAAACTGAAATAGCATGCCCATGCGGCGGCGCAATCGATACAGGCCCTCGCGGTCAAGCTGGTGCACGACCTGGCCGTCCACGCGCACGACGCCGCGGGTAGGCCGCACCTGACCGCTGATGAGCCGCAACAGCGTGGTTTTCCCGCAGCCGCTGGCACCCATGATGGCGACCACCTTGCCGCGCGGGATTTTGAGGCTTACCCCGGTCAGTATCGGCCTGCGCTCGTATGCAAAGCTGACATTATCGACGTCGACCAGATATTCCGCAGACAAGATGAAGCCCTGAACACAAAGCCTTGAACTTTACCAGATTTTCCATGCTTTCAGGGGCCTGGCAGCACGCAATAC
>JAEUNN010000907.1 GCA_016791085.1 Rhodocyclaceae bacterium
TGCGCGGCGGCCGCGGCGGCCGTCAGCGCAAAAACTCCAGCAGCGCGGCGGTAAATTGCTCGGCTTGTTCGAGGTTGGAAAGGTGCGCGGCGTCCAGTTCCAGGTAGCGCGCGCCGGGTATGTTGCGTGCCACTTCGCGGCCGGCGGCGGGCGGCGTGGCCAGGTCGTGCGTGCCGGCGATCACCAGCGTGGGCAGGCGTATGTCGGCGATGGCCGCGCGCTGGTCCATGTCGCGCACGGCCGCGCAACTGGCCGCATAGCCGGCCGCCGAGGTGGATTCCAGCGTGGCGCGCGCAGCCCCCACCACGTCCGGCCGCGCGGCCATGAATTCGGGCGTGAACCAGCGTTCCAGCACGGCTTCCGCAACCGACACGGTGCCGGCCAGTTCCACGCGCGCGATGCGCAAATCCCATTGTTCGGCCGTGCCTATCTTGGCCGCCGTGTTGCAGAGCACGAGGCGGTCAAAGCGCCCCGGCGCGTTCAGGCCCAGCCACATGCCGGTCATGCCGCCCATGGACAGGCCGCAAAAATGCGCGCGCGCAATGTCCAGGCCATCCATGAGGTCCAGCACGTCGCGCCCCAGCTCCGCCACGCCGAACGGCCCCGGCACGATGGCGGAGCCGCCGTGCCCGCGCGTGTCGTAGCGCAGCACGCGGAAATGGCGCACCAGTTCGGGCATTTGCACTGCCCACATGTCGAGGTCGGTGCCGAGCGAATTGGACAGCACCAGCACGGGTGCGCCGTCCGCGCCGTCCAGGCGGTAATTCAGGGTAAGTCGGGGCGTTTTGAGCAAAGGCATGGGTTTTCCTCCAGTTTGCAGCAGGTAATCAGACGCGCTCGATCACGAGCGCTATGCCCTGGCCGACGCCTATGCACATGGTGCATAGCGCATAGCGGCCGCCGCGGCGTTGCAGTTCCATCAGTGCGGTGGTCACGAGGCGGGCGCCGGACGCACCGAGCGGGTGACCCAGCGCGATGGCACCGCCATTGGGATTGACGTTTTCGGCGGTGTCGGGCAGGCCGAGGTCGCGCATCACGGCCAGTGCCTGCGCCGCGAACGCTTCGTTCAGTTCGATCACGTCCATGTCCGCGAGTTGCAGCCCGGCGCGCGCGAGCACCTTGCGCACGGCCGGCGCCGGGCCATAGCCCATGATGCGCGGCGCCACCCCGGCGCTGGCCGCGGCCACGATGCGCGCGCGCGGGGTCAGGCCGTGGCGGCGCAGCGCGGCGTCCGACGCCAGCAGCACGGCGGCCGCACCGTCATTGACGCCGGACGCGTTGCCGGCCGTGACGCTGCCATCCGGCCGCACCACGCCCTTCAGCTTGGCCAGCGCTTCCAGCGTGGTGGCACGCGGATGCTCGTCGTGCTCGAACAGGAGCGGCTCGCCCTTTTTTTGCGCCAGGCGCACCGGCACGATTTCTTCGGCCAGGCGCCCGGCCGCGATGGCGGCCGCGGCGCGCTGCTGGCTGCGCAGCGCGAAGGCGTCCTGATCGGCCCGCGCGATGCGGAAATCGGTGGCCACGTTCTCCGCCGTTTCGGGCATGGAATCGACGCCATAAGCGGCGCGCATGGAAGGATTCACGAAGCGCCAGCCTATGGTCGTGTCCTCGATGCG
>JAEUNN010000909.1 GCA_016791085.1 Rhodocyclaceae bacterium
ACTCGGGACAGGTCCAGTTGGGCGGGACGTCGTCCCAGCGCGTGCCGGGTGCTATGCCTTCGGCTGGAATGCCGGCCGCCTCATCGTATATGTAACCGCAAATCAGGCACATGTAGGTTCGGTAGGTGACCGCGACCGAGGGATTCATGGTGTGCAGGCAGTTTTGTTAAAATCCGCCGCATCTTACCGCATTTGACTTGGCGCGTCGCGCGCCGCGCGACCATGTCCGCCCCGTTTCCGCCGATTCCACCCGTGGTGCTTGTGTTTGCCGCAAGTGATCCTACCGGCGGTGCCGGGCTCCAGGCGGACGTCATGAGTCTTGCGGCACTCGGGGTGCATCCGGCAAGCGTGGTAACCGGCGTCACCGTGCAGGACAGCGCGGGCGTGCAGGAAATCATGGCGCTGCCGGGCGATCTGGTGGAACGCCAGGCGCGTACGCTGCTTGCCGACATGCCGGTGGCCGCGTTCAAGCTCGGCGTGCTGTCCAGCCTCGACAATGTGCTGGCCATTGCGCGCGTACTCGATGATTACCCGCTGCTGCCGGTGGTATTCGATCCGGTGTTGGCTTCCGGGCGCGGCGATGCATTTGCCGGCGCGGAACTTATCGCCGCCATGTGCGCGCGCATTCTGCCCGTGACCTGGCTTGCCACGCCCAACAGCGTGGAGGCGCGGCGCCTTGCCGGGCTGCCCCCGGACGCCGCGCTGGAGGTGGCCGCGGCGCATTTGCGTGGCGTCGGCGCACGTCATGTGCTGGTTACCGGCACCCACGAAGCAGGGCCGCAGGTAATTAACACCCTGTACGGTCCGCAAGGCGAGGAGCGCTACGTCTGGCCCAGGCTGGCCGGCGAATTTCATGGCTCCGGCTGCACGTTGGCGGCGGCTTGCGCGGCCTGGCTGGCACGCGGCCTGGACATGCCGGAAGCGGTCCGCCGCGCGCAGGACTACACCTGGTCGGCGCTGGCCGGCGCGCACGCGCTGGGGCGCGCCCAACTCATACCGGACCGCTTGCATGCGCTGCGGCGCGGGAGCGGCCATGCCGGATAAGTTGCGCGGTCTGTATGTGCTGACGCCGGACACGCCCGACGACGCATACTTGCTTGCGGCCACAGCAGAGGCGCTCGCGGGCGGCCCCGCGCTGCTGCAATACCGCGACAAACTAAGCGATGCCGGCCGGCGCGCCGCGCGCGCGGCGGACCTGGCCGCGCTGGCGCGGCGTCATGGGGTGCGCTACATCGTCAATGACGACCCGCAACTGGCGCTGGCGGTGGGTGCCGACGGCGTGCATCTGGGGCGCGACGACGGCGACCCGGAGCGCGCGCGGCAATTGCTGGGCGATGCCGCGATCATCGGCGTGTCCTGTTACGATGACTGGGAGCGCGCCTGCCGGGCGCGCGCGGCAGGCGCAGACTATGTGGCGTTCGGCGCGCTGTTCGCGTCGCCCACCAAGCCGGCCGCGGCGGCCGCCCCGCTGGATTTGCTGGCGCGCGCGAAACGCTGCTGGCCGCAGCTTCCGTTGTGCGGCATAGGCGGCATCACGCTCGGCCGGGCGCCCGCCGCGCTCGCTGCGGGCGCGGATCTGCTTGCAGTAATCAGCGACATTTATCAGGCTCCCGACGTGCGTGCACGCGCGGCCGCCTACCGTGAGCTTTTCGAGAGGACCCCGCATGAAGGACACTAATGAAAGCCTGTTCGAACGCGCCGGCGCGAGCATTCCGGGCGGCGTGAATTCGCCGGTGCGCGCATTTCGCTCGGTCGGCGGCTGCCCGCGCTTCTTCGTTTCCGCCGCGGGCGCCCGGCTGACCGATGCCGAGGGCCGCGAATATATCGACTATGTGGGTTCCTGGGGGCCGGCCATAGTCGGCCATGCTCACCCCGAGGTGGTTGCCGCGGTGCAGCAGGCGGCCGCGCGCGGCCTGTCTTTCGGCGCCCCGACGCCGGCCGAAACCGAACTGGCGGAACTTGTGCGCAGCCATTTGCCGTCCATGGAAATGCTGCGTCTGGTCAGTTCCGGCACCGAAGCGACCATGAGCGCGATACGCCTAGCGCGCGGCCATACCGGCCGCGACGCGATAGTCAAATTCGACGGCTGTTACCACGGTCATGCCGACAGCCTGCTGGTGAAAGCCGGTTCCGGTCTGCTGACTTTCGGCAATCCCAGTTCGGCCGGGGTGCCGGAAGATTTCGCCCGCCATACCATCGTGCTGGACTACAACGACGCCGACCAGATCGAGGAAACTTTCCGCAGCGCCGGCGCGCGCATCGCCGCGGTGATCGTCGAGCCGGTGGCCGGCAACATGAATCTGGTCGTGCCGGCGCCGGGCTTTCTGGCGCGGCTGCGCGAACTATGTACGCACTACGGCGCGCTGCTCATATTTGACGAGGTCATGACCGGTTTCCGCGTCGGCCTGGGCGGGGCACAAACGCTATATGACATACAGCCCGACCTGACCACGCTGGGCAAGGTGATAGGCGGCGGCATGCCGGTCGGCGCATTCGGCGGCCGGCGCGAGGTCATGCAGAAAATTGCGCCGCTGGGCCCGGTGTACCAGGCCGGCACGCTGTCGGGCAATCCGGTCGCCGTGGCGGCCGGCCTCGCTACGCTGCGCATCGTGGGTCAGCCCGGGTTTTACGAGCGCCTGGGCGCGGCCACGCGCCAACTGACCGATGGCCTGACCGCCGCGGCGCGGGCCGCCGGCGTGGCGTTTTCGGCGCAAGCCGTGGGCGGCATGTTCGGACTGTATTTCCGGCGCGAACTGCCGGGCACCCTGGCCGAAGTCATGGCCGGCGACACGGTGCGCTTCAAGCGCTTTTTCCACGCCATGCTGGCGCGGGGCATCTATCTGGCCCCGTCGGCATTCGAGGCCGGCTTCGTGTCGGCCGCCCATGACGCCGACACGCTGGCGCGCACGCTGGCCGCGGCAAGCGCCTGTTTCGCCGAACTGGCCGACGCATGAGCGTGGGCACGGCCTGGCTCGTGCTGCTTGCGGCGGCGGCCTGCGAGGTAGGCTGGGCCGTGGCGCTCAAGTACGCGCAGGGCTGGAGCCGGCTTCTGCCCTCGCTGTACGCGCTCGTGCTCATGGTGGCGTCGGTGCTGTTGCTGGAGCGTGCCATGCGCGTGATACCGGTCGGCACCGCCTATGCCGTGTGGACCGGCCTGGGCGCGGTGGGCACGGCGGCGGCCGGCATGTGGCTGTTCGACGAACCGCGCGCTGCCGCGCGGCTAGTCAGCATCGCGCTCATATTGGCCGGCATCGTGGGCCTGAAGCTGAGCGGCGGCGCCCATTAGCGGCGCCACGGCGGCTGCGCAGCGGCCGTGCCTACAGCAGGAACAGCGTCGCCAGCCCGAGAAATATGAAAAATCCGCCCGAATCGGTGACGGCCGTGATGAGCACCGACGAACCCAGCGCCGGGTCACGCCCGAGCTTGTGCATGAGGGTGGGGATGGTTACGCCCACGCATGCCGCGAGCAGCAGGTTGAGCGTCATGGCGGCGGTCATGACCAGGCCCAGCGCCGGAGAGTTGTAGAGCAGGGCCGCCACGGTGCCGAGCAGGCCGCCCCAGATCAGCCCGTTGAATGTCGCCACACCCAGTTCCTTGCGGTACAGCTTGTTGGTCTGTTCCGGCTGCACCTGACCCAGCGCGAGCGCGCGCACGATCATGGTGATGGTCTGATTGCCCGAATTGCCGCCTATGCCGGCCACGATGGGCATGAGGGTGGCGAGCGCCACGAGTTTTTCTATCGACCCTTCGAATGCGCCGATCACGCGCGAGGCCACAAAAGCCGTAACCAGGTTTACGGCCAGCCAGGCCCAGCGGTTTTTGACCGAATCCCACACCGGCGCGAATATGTCTTCGTCTTCGGCCAGGCCGGCCTGGGCGAGCAGGTCTTCCTGGCCGGCCTCACGCACGAAATCCAGCACCGCATTCACCGTGACG
>JAEUNN010000942.1 GCA_016791085.1 Rhodocyclaceae bacterium
CGCGTGTGTAGGGGTGGCGCGGGCCGGCCAGCACTTCGGCGGCGCTGCCGCGTTCCACGATGCGGCCCAGGTACATGACCGCAACTTCGTGCGCGAGGTATTCGACCACCGCCAGGTTGTGGGTGATGAACAGGTAGGCCAGCCCCAGTTCGTCCTGCAGGCTGCGCAACAAATTCAGGATTTGCGCCTGGACCGACACGTCGAGCGCCGAGGTGGGCTCGTCGCACACGATGAGGCGCGGTTTCACGGCCAGCGCCCGCGCGATCGCGATGCGCTGCCGCTGGCCGCCCGAAAATTCGTGCGGATAGCGGTGCTGCATGTCGGCGCGCAGCCCCACCAGCGCGAGCAGGCGCTCGATTTCGGCGCGCATGCCGCCTTGCGCCGGCTGCACGCCGAGTGCTTCCATGCCCTCGGCGATAATGTCGCCTACGCGCAAGCGCGGGTTCAGCGAGGCGTAGGGGTCCTGGAACACCATCTGCATGTGGGCGCGCAGCTTGCGCAATTCGCTACGCTGCGCCGCGACGACGTCCCGGCCCTGCAGGCGCACCGCGCCGCCGCTGGGTTCGATGAGCCGCAACAGCGCCTTGCCGGCCGAAGTTTTGCCGCAACCGGATTCTCCCACCAGTGCCAGCGTGCGGCCCGCATGCAATTCCAGGTCTATGCCATCCACGGCGCGCACGTAGCCCACGGTACGCCGGAACACGCCGCGGCGGATGGGAAAATGCACCTTGAGATCACTTACCTGCATGAGCACGCCGGCGTGAGTGCCGGCCGCCACCGCGCCCGCGGCAGGCGCAGCAACGCCGGTTTCGGCACGCCCGGCTTCGGCCGGGTCATACAGGTGGCAGCGCACACGCGTCGCGCCGCCGGTCTCGTGCCAGGCCGGCGCTTCGGCGGCGCAACGCGCCCAGGCGCGCGGACAGCGCGGCGCGAAACGGCAGGCGGCAAAGCGCTCGGTGAGCGGCGGCACGCTGCCCGGTATGGTGGCCAGTTCGCCGCGCCCGGCCTGCGGCAGGGCTTCGAACAGTCGGCGCGAATAGGGATGCGCCGGAGCGCGGAAAAACTGTGCGCGCGGCGCTTCTTCTATGAGTTCGCCGGCATACATGACGCCGACGCGGCTGGCCATTTGCGCCACCACGCCGAGATCGTGGGTGATGAGCAACATGGCCATGCCGCGCTCGGTCTGCAGGTCGCGCAGCAAATCCAGCACCTGTGCCTGTATGGTCACGTCCAGCGCCGTGGTGGGCTCGTCGGCGATCAGCAACTGCGGTTCGCCGGCAAGCGCCATGGCGATCATGACGCGCTGTTTCATGCCGCCGGAAAACTGGAACGGATATTCGTCCAGCCGGCGCTCCGCATCCGGGATGCCCACGGCCTGCAACAGGCGCAGCGCTTCGGCGCGTGCGCCGGCGTCATCCATGCCGCGGTGGGTTTGCAGCACTTCCTGCAATTGCTGCGCCACCGTCAGGACCGGATTCAGGCTGGTCGCCGGTTCCTGGAAAATCATCGCGAGGGCGCGCCCGCGCACGCTGCGCATGTCGGCTTCCGACAGCTGCAGCAGGTCGCGCCCGGCCAGTTCGACGCGGCCGCCGGCGATATATCCGCTATCCGGCAGCAGCCGCATGAGCGACAGCGCGGTCATGGATTTGCCGCAGCCCGATTCGCCCAGCAGGGCATAGGTGGTAGCGGCGGCAATGTCGAAACTCAGGGCATCGACCGCGCGCGCGACGCCCTGTGCGCCATCCAGTTCGGTGCAAAGACCACGCACGGAGAGGATGGGCACGCTCATGCGATGGCCTTGCGCGGGCGCGCGCGCGACTGCCAGCGCGGATCGAAGGCGTCGCGCACGGCGTCGGCGAGCAGATTGGCCGCCAGCACCAGCGTGACCATGAATACGAAAGCCGCCGCGAGCGCCCACCAGACGACCGGCTCGCGCGACAGTTCGAGCCGCGCGGCATTGATCATGGTGCCGAAACTGGTGGTGCTGGTGTCCACGCCTATGCCTATGTAGGACAGCACGGCTTCCGACAACACCAGGGAGGAAAAATCCATGACCAGCGAAATGAGCACGATGTGCGCGACATTGGGCAGGATGTGGCGCGTCATGATGGCCAGGTCGCCCACGCCGAAAGCGCGCGCGGCCTGTACGTATTCGAGTTCGCGCAATTTGAGCGCCTCGCCGCGCAACAGGCGGCACAGGCCGGTCCAGCTCGTCAAGCCCAATATGAAACACAGCGCCAGCAGGCGCGCGTCGGCACGCTGGGCGGCGGTTTCGAACCACTCCGGGTGCGTGTCTATGATTACCTGCATCATGAGCACCATGGCCGCGATCAACAGCACGCCGGGTATGGAATTCAGCACCGTGTAGAGGTACTGGATGGCGTCGTCCCAGCGCCCGCCCTTGTAGCCGGCGACAAGTCCCAGCGCGATGGCGAGCGGCAGGGTGACCAGCGTGGTGAGCGTGCCGATCAATAGCGCCACCCGGACCGCCTTGAAGGTGAGGTACAACACATCCTGTCCGACCTTGTCGGTGCCGAATACGTGGTAGTCGCCGGCCAGCCAGAACAACGGACCGCCCAGCGCACACAGCACGGCCAGCGCACCCAGCGCGGCACCCCAGGCGATGGGGCGCGCGCCGCCCGCTGGCGGCGGGCGCAGCAGCGCGGCGGCCGCGGCCCCCAGCGACGTGCCGCGGCGGCGCGCCAGCAGCGCCACGACCAGCCCCGCCACGCCGGCCCACAGCGCTGCGCCGGCAGCCAGCCCCTGCCCGGCCCGGCGCAGCAGGTCGGCGCGGTGGCCGGCATCGTCGGCCAGCCCGGTGCCGGCGTACTTGAGGCGCGGGTACACGCGCGTCTGCCGGCCGTCGGGCATTTCCACGGTTTCCTTGGCGAACAGGTGCAGCGCGAGCGGCGCGGAATAGGTTTTTTCGCGCCGTGTGCGCAGGTCGGCCGCGAGCGCGTCTAGCACCGACAGCACTTCCGGCGCATAGGTGACCACCGTGTCGCCCGGGCGCGGCGGCAGGCGCGGCTGATAGTGCAGCGAATCGAGACAGCCCAATACCACGAAGGGCAGCAGCACGGTCATGGATGCCATGGCCACGCCCGATTCGCCCACCTTGTGCCAGGCGCGCCGCAAATATTCGCGCCGCATGGCCCATACCACGCCGGCCGTGATGAGCGCAGCCAGCAGCCACACCATGGCATCGGACCAGAGCAGGACGGGTTTGAAGGGCATGGTCAGGACAGGCTCACGCGCGGATCGACCAGCGTGTAAGAAATGTCGGTCAGCAACAGCCCCAGGATGTAGAGCACCGACCCGATGAACACCATGGCCCGCACCACCGCGAAATCCTGAGAATTGATCGCATCGATGGTGTAGCTGCCCAGACCCGGCACGCCGAAAAAGCTTTCGGTCAGCAGAGCGCCCATGAATAGCAGCGGTATCACCACCACCACGCCGGTCAGGATGGGAATCATGCCGTTCTTGAGCACGTGGCGGAACAGCACGGCCAGTTCCGACAAGCCTTTGGCGCGCGCGGT
>JAEUNN010000957.1 GCA_016791085.1 Rhodocyclaceae bacterium
GTGGCGCAGCGCGATCAGTGTGAGTTCCGCCTGATTGCCGGCCTTCAGTTTCTGCTTGACGTTATACAGGTGGGTTCCCACCGTGCGCGGGCTGAGGTGCAGCAGTTCGGCGATCTGGTTCACCGTGAGCCCGCGCGCCAGATGTACGAAAATTTCGAATTCGCGTTCCGACAACTGCTCTTCCGGACCATGCTCGCCGGCCAAATCCTGCACCGCGAGGCGCTGCGCCAGGCCCGCGTCGAGATAGATGCGCCCGGCCATCACGCAGCGCACGGCGTCCAGCAATGCTTCCGGCGCGCTGCGTTTGGACAGGTAGCCCTTGGCGCCGGCGCGCAGCGCGCGGCGCGGATGGCTGGTGTCTTCGTGCGCCGACAGCACGAGTATGCGGGCGCGTTCGTCGCGCGCCACGATGCGCTTGATGGCCTCCAGGCCGCCCATGCCGGCCATGGCAAGGTCCATCACCACCAGGTCGGGTGCGCATTCGCCATAGCGCGTGTAGGCGGCTTCGCCGCTGTCGGCTTCGGCCACCACTTCGATGTCGTCGGTCGCATCGAGCAACATGCGAAACCCCATGCGCACGACGCTGTGGTCATCGACCAGCATGACTCGGGTTTTGCGGTTCATGATCAATTTACTGTAGCGGTAACCAGGCCGCCACGCGCACCCCGCCGCGCGCGCTGCGGCCCAATTCCAGTCCGCCGTTCAGTTGTGCGACACGTTCGCGCATGCCGCGCACGCCGTAATGGCCGGCGCGCTCCCACTGCGCGGGCGGGCCGATGCCGTCGTCGTCCATGCACAGCACCAGGCGGTCCGGTTCGGCCGTCACCGACAGGTGCAGGCACTTTGCCTGGGCGTGGCGCAGGGCATTGGTCAATGATTCCTGCACGATGCGGTAGGCCGCCGTGGCCAGCGTATCGCCCAATTCAGGCGGCAAATTGCCGATGTCGGCCACGATTTCCAGGCCCGGATGGTGTTCGCGCGATTCGGCGACCAGATCCGCCAGCGCGTCGGCCAGCCCGAAACTGTCCAGCGCAAAAGGCCGCAGGCGCGGAATCATCTGGTGCACGGCGTCGTACATGTGGCCCGCGGTATCCACGATGACTTGCGCGGCCTGGCGTATGGTGTCGTCGGAGCCGGCGCTGCGCCGCAATATCGCCAGGCCCATGCTTTTTACGCCGGTGATGGACTGGCCCAGTTCGTCGTGCAGTTCGCGCGCGATGGCGCGCCGCTCCTCTTCCACGTGGGCCTGGATGGCGCGCGTCAGTTCGCGGTTGTCCTGCAGGTTGCGCGCGGCCTCGGCGGCGGCGCGGCGTGCCGCTTCGTTGTCGGCCACCGCCTGGGCCATGCGATTGAAGGCCTGGCTCATGAGCCGGGCTTCGCGCCCGGACAGTGGCGGCAGGCGCGTCGAATAGTCGCCCTGTTCCATGCGCTGCAGTCCTTCGACGATTTTTCCCAGCGGCCGCAGCGCGCGCCCGGTGATCCAGAACACCAGCAGGTTGATGGCCGCGAAGGCGCCGGTTCCGAACAGCATGAGGCGTTGCAGATCGTCCCACCCATCGAGTATGGCGCGTGAAGCTTCCGGGCGTATGACCAAGCGTCCGCCCAGAATATTGATTTCCTGTGCGACCAGTTTGGGCGCGACGAGGTGTGTGTACCAGCCGGGCGCATCGCGTCCAGCCTTGTAGGGTGAGGGGGGCGATGCATAGACCAGGGCACCGGTCGCGTCATACAGGCGTATGTCGTTCGCGCGTATGCGCCCCAACTGTTCGAGAAAGCGCACCATGCCGCCTATGCCGCCCTCGCTGAACACCCAGCTTATGCGCGCCAGCAACTGGGTCGCGACGCGGTGCGAGCCCTCCATTTCCTCGCGCACGCTGGCCGCCGTATCCTGGATTTGTTGCCAGGCCAGCGTGCCCAGGAACAATGCCATGAGCGACGCGATGATGAGATTGATTTTGAGCCGCAAGCTCACGGCAATGGGAACTGCCAGTCGCTGAAACTGCCACGCTCGGCAAAGTGCGCCGTGGCGGATATCAGTGCCGCAGCCAGTTCGGTGTCGAAGGGGCTGTGGCCGGCCGACGCGGCGATATACAGCCGGCTGCCCGGCAGCGCGCGATGCAGGCGCCAGGCCGCAATGGGCCGGCACACCATGTCCAGCCTTCCGTGCAGGATCAGGCAGGGCAAGCTCCCCAGGCGCGCGGCATCGGTCAGCAGCTGCTGTTCGCCCAGGAAACATTCCTGCGTGAGGTAGTGCGCCTGGATGCGGTACTTATCGAGCAGGCGGGCGTTTTCTTCGGGCGTGTCGGGCGGCGCCTGGGCGCTGCCGGCGGCCTGGCCGTAACGCATGGCCGCATCTTCATATTGCACCCAGGCGCGTACCGCGCGCACGGCCTGCGTGGGCGCTGCGGCGGCGATGGCGCGCGCGCAGTAATGCAGCAAATGCTGCCCGGGTGCCAATGCGGAAAATTCCGCCCAGTGGTCGGGCAGAAATTGCGCGCTGTCGCGGAACAGCCAGTCGGTGTCGTCCTTGCCGGCCAGGAATATGCCGCGCAATACCAGGCCCAGGCAGGCGCTACGGTGGAGGGCGGCATAGGCCAGCGCCAGCGTGGATCCCCACGACCCGCCGAACACCAGCCATTGGCGCAGCGCGAGGTGGGCGCGCAGGCGTTCGCAGTCGCGCACGAGGTGCTGGGTGGTATTCGCATGCGTGGCGCCGCGTGGTTCGCTGCGACCGCAGCCGCGCTGGTCGAACAGCACGATGCGGTAGCGTTCGGGGTCGAAAAAGCGCCGCTGCTGCGGGCTGCAGCCGCTGCCGGGGCCGCCGTGCAGGAACAGTGCCGGCAGCCCGCGCGGATTGCCGCATTGTTCGTAATAAATCCTGTGGCCGTCGCCGACATCGAGCCAGCCCTGATCATAGGGCTCGATGGGCGGATACAGCGGATATGCGGAAAAAGCCTGGTTCATGGCACAAATGCTAACCCAAGGCCGCCGGCTTGCGCCGGCCCGCCGCCGCGGCACACCCGCAACTCATGAAAATCATGAGGTGCGATTGCAGATTGCACCGATGCGCGCGCCCGCCCGCGCCGGCACAATGTCCGAACGGCTGGCGCTTCTGCCGGCGTCTTTTCAAGCGACTTGTGACTTAACCCCATCCAAAGGAGACAACCATGCAATGGCAAACCCCGCAAGCCTGCGATTTCCGTTTCGGCTTTGAAATCACCATGTACATCGCCACGCGCTAAGCATGGACGCAGGACGGGCCGGCCCAAGGGTCGGCCCGTTTTGCTTTTGCAGCCACAACTTTCGGACACGCTCGCATCTATCGTGAGACTGCACGTACTCGGATCCGGGGCCGGCGGCGGCTTCCCGCAATGGAATTGCAATTGCCGCAATTGCGACGGCCTGCGCCGCGGCAGCCTGGTCGCGACCGCGCGCACGCAATCGTCGATATGCGTGAGCGGCGACGGCACGGAATGGTTGCTCATCAACGCCTCGCCCGACGTGCTGCAGCAGGTGCGCGCTTTTCCGGCCCTGCAGCCGGCGCGCAAACTGCGCGACACGGCGATACGCGCGGTACTGTTGATGGACGCCCAGGTCGATCACACCACCGGCCTGTACATGTTGCGCGAGCGTTCCACGCCGCTCGACATTTGGTGCACGGCGCCGGTGCGCGAAGACCTTACGACCGGCAATCCGATATTCCGCGTGCTCGAACACTATTGCGGCGTGCGCTGGCATGAGTTGCCGCTGGACCAGCCGTTCGCGATAGATGGCATAGAAGGCCTGAATTTCACGGCACTGCCGCTCAAAAGCAAGGCGCCGCCCTATTCGCCGCACCGCAATCAGCCCGTGCCGGGCGACAACGTGGGTTTGTTCATGACCGACGCCACGAGCCGGCGCAGCGTGTTTTACGCTCCGGGCCTGGGCGAAATCGAGGCGCACGTTTGGCGCGCCATGCAGGAAGCCGATTGCGTGCTGGTCGATGGCACGTTCTGGACCGAAAACGAAATGCAGAGCGCCGGTGTCGCCAACAAGGGCGCGCTGGCACTTGGGCACCTGCCGCAATCCGGTGCGGGCGGCATGATGGAGTGGCTTGCGAAACTGCCCGCGGCGACGCGCAAGCTGCTCATCCACATCAACAATACCAATCCGATACTGGACGAGCGCGGCCCCGAGCGCGCGCAACTCGCGGCGGCCGGCATAGAAGTGGCCTGCGACGGATTGGATCTGGAGCTTTGATGCACATGGAAAACACCGCCGACGTCGCGCCCTGGAACCACGCCGAATTTGAACAGCGCCTGCGCGACAAGGGCAGCGCCTACCACATTTACCACCCGTTCAACGTCATGCTCAATAGCGGCCGCGCCACGCCCGAGCAGATACGCGGCTGGGTGGCGAACCGCTTTTATTACCAGATTGCCATCCCGCAGAAAGACGCGGCCATCATGGCCAACTGCACGGACCGCGAAGTGCGCCGCGGCTGGATACAGCGCATCCTGGACCACGACGGTTACGGCGACGACCCGGGCGGCATCGAAGCCTGGATCCGTCTGGGGGAAGCCGTCGGCCTCACGCGCGAAGAAATCGTGGATTTGCGCCACGTGATTCCGGGTAACCGCTTTGCGGTCGATGCCTATATCAATTTCTGCCGCCAGCGTCCCTGGCAGGAATCCGTGTGCGCCTCGCTGACCGAACTGTTTGCACCGAAAATCCACAAGGAACGTCTGGCCAACTGGCCCGAACATTATCCGTGGATAGAAACCCAAGGCCTGCAATATTTCCGCAACCGCGTAAGCCAGGCGCGCCGCGACGTGGAGCAGGGCCTGGCCATCACGCTCGAATATTTCAACACCCGCGCGCTACAGCTGCGGGCGCTCGACATACTGCAATTCAAGCTCGACGTGCTGTGGCAGATGAACGACGCCATGGCGCTCAAATACGGCGTGAATTCGTGATGGAGCGCACCGGCAGCCCGCGTCTCAATCCGCTGTTCCGCATGCAATGGGAACAGGCGCAGCAGTCCTGGGTGCTGCTCTATCCGGAAGGCATGGTGAAACTCAACCAGAGCGCGGCAGAAATACTGCGCCGCTGCGACGGCGAGCGTGACGTCGCGGCCATCGTGGCCGACCTCGAACAGGCGTTTGCAACCGGCGGCCTGGCCGGCGACGTGAATGCGTTTCTGGAAATCGCCGGGGCGCAGCGCTGGGTGGTGTGGAAATGACTACGCCCGGACCGCCGCTGTGGCTGCTGGCCGAACTGACTTATCGCTGCCCGCTGCATTGCGTGTTCTGCTACAACCCGGTCGATTTTTCCGCGCATGAGCAGGAACTGAATACCGAAGGCTGGCTGCGCGTGCTGCGCGAAGCGCGCGAACTGGGCGCCGTGCAGTGCGGATTTTCGGGCGGCGAGCCTATGCTGCGCGCGGACCTGGAAATTCTCGTCGCGGAAGCGCACCGGCTCGGTTATTACACCAATCTGCTCACTTCCGGCGTGGGCCTCAACGAACAGCGCGCCGGCATGTTGCGCGCGGCGGGGCTGGACCACATACAGTTGTCCTTGCAGGATTCGACGCGCGAAATGAACGACTTTCTGTCGCATACGCGCACCTTCGACCTGAAACAGCGGGTGGCAAGGCTCATCAAGGATCACGGCTGGCCCATGGTGCTCAACGTGGTCATGCACCGGCTCAATATCGACCACATCGGCCGCATCATAGAAATGGCCGACCAGCTGGGCGCCGAATATGTCGAACTGGCCAACAGCCAATACTATTCCTGGGCGCAACTGAATCGCGAACATTTGCTGCCCACGCGCGAGCAACTGGCGCGCGCCGAAGCCGTCACCAACGAGTGGCGCCAGCGCCTGGGCGAACGCATGAAACTGTTTTTCGTGGTGCCGGATTATTACGAGTCGCGCCCGAAAAAGTGCATGAACGGCTGGGGCAACGTGTTCCTCACGGTCACGCCGGATGGCACCGCGCTTCCCTGCCATACCGCGCGCATGCTGCCGGGCCTGGAATTTCCCAATGTGCGCGACATGGGCGTGCGCGAAATCTGGTACGACTCGGAAGGATTCAACCGCTATCGCGGCACCGGCTGGATGAAAGAGCCCTGCCGCAGTTGCCCGGAGAAAGAAAAGGATTTGGGCGGTTGCCGCTGTCAGGCCTACATGCTGGCGGGCGATCCGGCCATGGCCGACCCGGTTTGCGACAAGTCGCCGCAGCACCAGGTCGTGAGCGACGCCGTCCTGCAGGCCCAGCAGAGCACGCCCACTAGCCGTCCGCTGGTGTTCCGCACGCCGGAAGAGTCGCGCCGCCTGCTGGCGCGGCCCTGAGCCGGCGTTCAGGCGCAGAGGGCCTGTTCCAGGGTCCAGGCCGCGCGCAGGCACAAATCTTCGCGCCAGGCCGGTGCGATCAACTGCACGCCTATGGGCAAGCCGCCGGCCGTGGCGAGCGGCACCACGGCGACCGGCAGGCCGATGAACGATATGGGTTGGGTCAATAGCCCGATGTTGGGGCGCACGGGCAAATCCGTGCCGTTGATCTGCATTGTCTCCTGGCCGATCAGCGTGGCCGGGCAGGGCGTTGCCGGTGCGATCAACAGGTCGTGATGGCGGAACAGTTCTGCCGCCTGGGCGCGGAAGCGTGCGCGGAAACGCTGTGCCTGCACATACCAGGCGGCCGGCAGCAGAGCGCCGGCGCACAGCCGCTCGCGCGTGAGCGGCTCGAAATCTTCCGGGCGCTCGCGCAGCAAGGGCAGATACAGATTGCCGGCTTCCGCCGCCGTGATGACGAATGCCGCGGCGCGCGCCGCGGCGGCATCGGGCAATTCCACTTCGTGTTCGGCACGCAAGGCGCGCGCGGCGGCAGCTACGGCGGCGCGTGCCTCGGTGCCGGCCCAGCGCGCGAAATGCCCGCCCAGCACGGCGGCGCGCAGGCCGTCCGCGCCGGCATGCAGACCCGGCAGCGTGGGCTCGGGGGCGCGCTGTGCGCAGGCGTGGTCGGCCGCGTCGGCGCCTTGCAGGGCATCGTAAATCAGGGCCAAATCTTCGGCGCTCCGCGCGAACGGTCCGAGATGGTCGAGGTTGGGCACGAAAGGCCGCGAACCGGTGCGCGGCAGGCGGCCGAATGTCGGCTTGAGTCCAAAGGTGCCGCAGAACGACGAGGGCACGCGTATCGACCCGTTGGTGTCCGAACCCAGCGTGAAAGGCACCATGCCGGCCGCGATGGCCGCGCCGCAGCCGCCCGAAGAACCGCCCGCCACGCGCGTCGTGTCGAGCGGGTTGCGCGTGACGCCATAGTGCGTGTTTTCGGTCGTGAATCCGTAGGCATAGGCGTCCATGTTCAGGGCGCCCGTCAATACCGCGCCGGCTCCGCGCATGCGCTCTACCAGCACCGCGTCGTGACGGGCCGGCGCGTCGCCGGCATACAGCCTGGCGCCGGCCAGGGTGGTCAGGCCGGCCACGTCGAACAGATTTTTGACCGCATACGGCACGCCGGCCAGCGGCGGCACGCGCTCGCCGCGCAGGCGGCAACCGTCTATGGCGTCGGCTTCGGCCAGCGCGCGCTCGGCCGTCACGGCGGTATAGGCGTTGATATGCGCGTTGCCGGCGGCGATGCGCGCGAGCGCCGTTTCGGTCAATTCGCGCGCCGAAAGGTCGCCGCAGGCGACGCGCCGCGCGCACTCCGTGGCACTGGGAAAGTCGCTCATGGGACAAATACCGGGGCCGACTCGTCTTGCGCGTCCAGCGGGTAATCCAGCAAAACCTGGGCCAGCGCGGCGATGCGCTGCAACTGCAGCGCCACTTCGGCCTGCCGTGCCGGCGTGAGTGCCAGTCCGTGCACTTCGGCCATCACGGCGACATAAGCCGGCCAGTGCATGGGTTCGGATGCGGGCGATGTCATGAAGTCCTCGCAATCAGGAAGGTATGCGCCAAGGGGGGGCCGGGGCGGCCGGCCTGGCACGACGGCAATTATCGCGCGGCGCCGCTGCGGCCGGCGCATGCGGCCAGCGCGCCGCACCGGACCGCGCGCACGCGCCGGCATGCCGAACTTCAAGCAAGCCATATGCCAAGCGCGCGGCCGGTGCTCCCGCGCCGGCACCGAACGTGGACCTGCGCGCGTGTGAGACAGCGCCGCCGTCACCGCCGGCGGTGGCGACACGGCGTGGCGCAGCGCCTTGCCCATGCCACGCAACGTCGCTCTATTGGGCGGCGTGGACGCAGCCCAAAGCGGGCCGGGACGACCTGCAATTTGGTGCCAAAAATCATATAATCCCGGCATTAAAGACCAGATAGCACCGGCAATCCGACGCCAGGGAGCATGCGCGATAGGCCGGCATCGACCATGTCGACTGACACCGTTCTTTCCGCCGGCCGCCGTGCCGC